>NVRQ02000028.1 GCA_002400905.2 Gammaproteobacteria bacterium
GATATTTGCTTGCTAATTGAATCGCTTGGCAATACGCGTCAAGGCATCTTTGAGAGTAGAAAGATCTGTTGCAAACGATAAGCGCATATAGCCTGGCGCGCCAAATGCGCTACCGGGTACTAGGGCAACCCCTAATTCGCTGATCAAGTATTCAGCGAGGGCAACGTCATCATTGACTCCGTCAACGGCATCGATGAGACCTTGGACGTGGGGAAAGGCATAAAATGAACCGGTAGACTCGATACAATGTATGCCGTTAATTGAATTCAGCATTGCAACAACGTAGTCGTGCCGTTGTTTGAATGCCTCAACCATATGGTTGAGGTCTTCAGCAGGGCTATTTAACGCCGCCGTAGCCGCGGCTTGAGCGATGGAGGTCGCGTTAGACGTACTTTGTGACTGGATGGTAGTCATAGCACTAATTAGTTCGACAGGCCCAGCGGCATAACCAATGCGCCAGCCAGTCATAGCATAGGCCTTGGATACACCGTTAATCACGATACTGCGGGGGATCAATTCGGGGCACACATTGACTATGTTACAAAATGGCTCCCTGGACCAATAAATATGCTCGTAGATATCATCGCTGAGAATAACGACTTTTGGATAGTCTGCTAGAACGTCGCCTAATGCGCGTAGTTCGGATGCACTGTAAACCGAGCCGGTCGGATTGCTTGGGCTATTAAGTATTAACAAACGTGTTTTATTTGTTAATGCGCCTTTTAATTCTTTTGCCGTAATTTTAAAGTGCTGTTCTATCTCGGTATGGATAATAACCGGCGTACCTTCGGCTAGTTGTACCATGTCGGGGTAAGAGACCCAATAGGGCGCAGGAATAATGACCTCGTCACCGTTATCGAGTAGAGCTTGGCAGAGATTATAGATGCTATGCTTGGCGCCAACAGAGACTAAAATTTGATTTAATTCATAATCCAGTTTATTTTCGCGCCTAAACTTGTCGCAAATCGCTTGGCGTAAATCAATGGTGCCCGCCACGGCGGTGTATTTCGTCATGCCAGAATTGATGGCATCAATGGCAGCTTGTTTGGCCACGGCCGGCGTATCAAAATCAGGCTCACCTGCACCCAGACCGATTACATCCTCACCTGCTGCTTTGAGGGCGTTGGCTTTGGCGGTAATAGCAAGAGTGGCGGAAGGTTTTATTTTATGCGTACGGCGTGCGAGTTTTATTGTCATGGGTAATGGCTACGAAGATAGGCTAGGAGCCTGTCGGGTTTAGGACAAATCTACTGCAGGAAAGCCATTTTTGCCAGATTCTCCGATCATTTTCGTTAAATAAACTCACTATTCGCCTCAAATGATCGACAAATCTGACTAAAAAGGGCTTTCCCTCGCTACCATTGTTTAAGTCCGACAGGATCCTAAACAATGAATTTGAGAGAATACTTGTTGTCATCATTACCTTACATAATAATGCATCAATTAAAATACGCAATAAGTTAAGTGATGGCATCGGGCAGTAAAGCAAAATCTGGGCACGGCAAACGCTTCGAATTGATATCGAAGTTCTCACCAGCAGGGGATCAGCCGACCGCAATAGCGCAGCTTATAGAAGGTTTAAACGACGGTTTGGCTAAGCAAACATTGCTTGGCGTTACCGGCTCCGGTAAGACCTTTAGCATTGCCAAGGTGATCGAAACAGTGCAACGACCAACCATGGTGTTGGCGCCGAATAAAACCTTAGCCGCCCAGCTTTATGGCGAAATGCGTGAGTTTTTCCCCAATAACTCTGTCGAATACTTTGTTTCCTATTACGATTATTACCAGCCAGAAGCCTATGTGCCATCATCGGACACTTTTATTGAAAAAGATGCCTCTATAAATGAGCACATAGAGCAAATGCGCTTGTCGGCCACTAAGTCGATGATGGAACGGCAAGACACGATTATCGTCGCATCAGTCTCATCCATTTATGGTTTGGGCGATCCTAAAGCCTATTTGAGCATGGTGCTGCACCTGGTGCGCGGCGATATTATTGATCAGCGTACGATTCTACGGCGCTTGGCCGAGCTCCAATACAAGCGCAATGATGTCGATTTGTATCGCTCCACCTATCGTGCACGCGGTGATGTCATTGATATCTTCCCCGCAGAATCGGATGGCGAGGCTGTACGTGTCAGTATGTTCGATGACGAAATTGAGTCGTTATCGTGGTTTGATCCCCTGACTGGAGAAATTCTGCGTAAAGTACCGCGATTAACCATTTATCCAAAGTCGCATTACGTCACACCCCGCGAGAGGCTGCTAAAAGCAATCGATCACATAAAAGACGAATTATTAGAGCGCCTAGGGGACTTACGCGACAACAATAAACTGGTAGAAGCGCAACGATTAGAGCAGCGCACTATCTTCGATATAGAAATGATCAGAGAGCTAGGTTATTGCTCTGGGATTGAAAACTATTCACGCTATTTGTCTGGCCGAAATGCGGGTGAAGCACCGCCGACCTTGTTTGATTACCTGCCGGGTGATGCCTTATTAGTGATTGATGAAAGTCACGTTACCGTGCCACAGCTCGGTGCCATGTATAAAGGCGACAGGGTGCGTAAACAAAATTTGGTCGACTATGGCTTTCGCCTGCCATCAGCACTTGATAATCGGCCAATGATGTTTGAAGAATTTGAAAAGCTTGCGCCGCAAACCATCTATGTTTCAGCGACTCCTGGAGCTTATGAAATTGAGCACACGGAGGGGGTCGCCGAGCAGCTTGTGCGTCCGACCGGCTTGGTCGATCCTCAGATAGAGATAAGACCGGTTGCCACACAAGTCGATGATGTGATGTCTGAGGCGAATAAACGCGCGGCAGTCGGTGAGCGTGTATTAATTACCACGCTGACCAAACGCATGTCAGAAGACCTGACCGAATATCTAAGCGAGCACGGCGTGCGCGTACGGTATCTGCATTCTGATATTGATACCGTTGAGCGTGTTGAAATCATTCGTGATCTTCGTTTGGGTAAATTCGATGTATTAATTGGTATTAACTTGTTACGTGAAGGCTTAGATATCCCCGAGGTTTCACTGGTTGCAATACTCGATGCAGATAAAGAGGGTTTTCTTCGTTCTGAACGCTCATTAATTCAGACCATCGGTCGTGCTGCACGTAACCTCAACGGCCGTGCCATACTTTATGCGGACCGTATTACGGGTTCTATGAAGCGCGCCATGGATGAAACCGAACGTCGTCGTGATAAGCAGATTCAACACAATATTGATAACGGTATTACTGCCAAAGGCATAGAAAAGTCCGTCACAGATATTATGGCGTCCGCTTATCCCGGGGCCCCCTTATCGGCGAAAAACTACGCCAAAGTGGCAGAAGAGATCGCTGAATACGGCGACTTGGGTAGCGATAAGCTCAACCACAAGATAAAAGAACTCGAGAAGAAAATGTTCAAACACGCCCAAGAACTAGAGTTTGAACAAGCCGCGAAAACCCGCGACCGAATACGCAAACTCGAAGAAAGGGCAATGGGCATGCCAGAATTAAAGTTTCTCAAGAAGAAATGAATAGCTTAAACCTACTGATTTTATTGAAGAAAATGGTTGTTAATCTTGTAACAAGGCCATCCTTTCTGTATCCTTGCCGACACTTAGAGTTTTACAGAGATTCTATAGATGCGTAGCTCAGCTGGTTAGAGCACCACCTTGACATGGTGGGGGTCGTTGGTTCGAGTCCAATCGCGTCTACCAACTCTATACTTTATCACTAACATCACGTGGCCTCTTGTAAGGGTCACCACTGAGAGACAATGCCTGATATTACACTCCCCGACGGTAGCAAGCGTCACTTCGATCATCCCGTAACCATTATGCAAGTCGCTGAGGACATTGGTCCTGGTTTAGCCAAGGCGACCATCGCCGGCCGTATTAATGGCGTACTGGCAGATGCCTGTGTTGCTATTGAAGATGATGCCACACTTGAGGTCATCACTGCTAAGAACGAAGAGGGTGTTGAGATTATTCGCCACTCTTTTGCGCATTTGATGGGGCATGCGGTTAAGCAGTTATATCCCACAGCAAAAATGACCATTGGCCCGGTCATTGATAATGGCTTTTATTACGACATTGATTATGAGCGTGCCTTTACGCCTGACGATATCGATGCCATTGAAAAGCGCATGAATGATTTGATTAAGACTGATTACGATGTGATTCGTAACGTCGTTTCGCGTGACGAAGCGTACAAGGCTTTTGAAGCACGTGATGAGCCTTATAAGATGGAGTTGGTTGAAAATATTCCTGAGGGTGAAACGATTGCGTTGTATCACCATGAAGAATACACCGATATGTGTCGTGGTCCTCATGTGCCGAATACGCGTCATTTGCGTGCCTTTAAGCTAACTAAGTTAGCAGGCGCTTACTGGCGCGGCGATTCAAACAATAAAATGCTGCAACGTGTTTATGGTACGGCGTGGGCAAATAAGAAACAGTTAAAAGCCTATTTACTGCAAATAGAAGAGGCAGAGAAGCGCGACCATCGTAAGATTGGTAAGCAGCATGATCTGTTTCATTTGCAAGAAGAAGCGCCAGGCATGGTGTTTTGGCATCCAAAAGGCTGGATGATTTATACGTTGATTCAAGATTATATGCGCAAAATTCAGCGTGATAATGGCTATCAAGAAATTAATACGCCATTGTTGGTTGATCGCTCTCTATGGGAGCGCTCAGGGCATTGGGAAAAGTTTCGCGAAGGTATGTTTACGGTTGAATCTGAAAATCGTGATTACGCCGTTAAGCCAATGAACTGTCCGTGCCATGTGCAGGTGTTTAATCAGGGCTTGCGTAGTTATCGCGATTTGCCTTTGCGTTTGGCTGAGTTTGGTAGTTGCCACCGTAATGAAGCGTCTGGCACGTTGCAAGGCATTATGCGTGTGCGCGGGTTTACTCAGGATGATGCGCATATCTTTTGTACGGAAGCACAAATTCAAGATGAAGTCTCAACGTTTATCGATTTGCTGTATTCGGTTTATGCTGATTTTGGTTTTAATGATATTTTGATTAAGCTTTCGACTCGGCCTGAACAGCGAGTAGGGTCTGATGAGATTTGGGATAAAGCGGAGCTGGCGTTAGAGCAAGCGTTGAACGCCAAAGAGATTTCGTTTGAAGTGCTTCCCGGTGAAGGGGCTTTTTACGGACCGAAGATCGAGTTCTCTTTGAAAGACTGTATTGGTCGTGTTTGGCAATGCGGTACGATTCAGGTCGACTTTTCTATGCCAGGTCGCCTTGATGCTCAATATGTTGCTGAGGATGGTTCTCGGCAAACACCAGTGATGATTCATCGCGCCATTTTGGGTTCTTTGGAGCGATTTATCGGAATTTTGATCGAAGAATACGCTGGCATCTTTCCGGTCTGGTTGGCGCCGACTCAGGCCGTTATTTTGAATATTTCGGCAAATCAGGCCGAATATGTGCAAAAAATTGAAAAAATCCTTAAAAAACATGGTCTCAGGGTCAATTCGGACTTGAGAAATGAGAAGATCGGCTTTAAAATCCGCGAGCACACCTTACAGCGTGTTCCTTTCATGCTGGTCGTTGGCGACCGCGAGATGGAAAACAATACCATTGCAGTCAGAACGGTGGACGGCAAAGACCTTGGGTCAATGCCGCTAGACGCGTTTGTGGAAAAGGTGGACACTGAAATTATGGCGCTTGGCCGTAATATGGAGGATTAGAATATCGCTGCTGATAAAAGAACTCGTATCAACGATACGATCACATCACCCACTGTACGATTAATTGGTGTGGATGGTGAACAGATTGGAGTGTTAGAAATTGCTGAAGCACTGAGTTATGCTGTTGAAAAAAGTATGGACTTGGTAGAGATAGTACCGAATAGCGAACCACCTGTTTGCCGCGCGATGGATTACGGTAAGTTTATTTTCGACGCAAATAAAAAACGTCAAGCAGCCAAGAAAAAACAGAAGCAGACCCAGGTTAAGGAAATTAAGTTTCGCCCTGGTACTGATATTGGCGATTACAATATTAAGTTACGTAATCTCAAACGTTTCTTGGATGACGGTGATAAGGCCAAGGTGACATTACGTTTCCGTGGTCGTGAAATGGCTCATCAGGAGTTGGGACTACAGCTATTACAACGTGTAGCAAAAGACTTGGAAGAGCACGGTACGGTCGAGCAGCATCCTAAACGTGAAGGTCGCGTTATGACTATGGTGATTGGACCGAAAAAGTAGTTTTTTATTTTATTTGTTTATTTATATACAGTTTTTATCGAGGAGTAATCGATGCCAAAAATGAAGTCAAACAGCGGTGCCGCCAAACGCTTTAAGCGTAACGGTAGCGGTAACTTCAAACGAGGGCAGTCATTTCGTAGTCATATTTTGACTAAAAAGAGTGCCAAACGTAAGCGTCACCTTGGCGCGCCCGCAAAAGTACACGCATCAGATGCAGCGGCAGTTTCCCGTATGCTCCCTTATGCTTAATTATATAGGAATAAGAAATGCCTAGAGTAAAACGCGGCGTCGTTGCACACGCCAGACATAAAAAAATCCTTGAGCAAGCCAAGGGTTACCGGGGTCGTCGTAAGAACGTCTTCCGAGTTGCCAAACAGGCAGTCACAAAAGCTGGCCAATATGCTTACCGCGACCGTCGTCAGCGTAAGCGTCAATTCCGTGCCCTATGGATTGCGCGTATCAACGCAGCAGCCCGTGAGTTCGGTTTAAGTTATAGCCGCATGATCGATGGTCTGAATAAGGCTGAAGTCGAAGTTGATCGTAAAATTCTGGCTGACCTTGCTGTTCATGATAAGGCCAGCTTTGGTGTCTTGGCAGAGAAAGCCAAAAGCACATTAGCCGCAGCAGCATAAACGACAACGGTTTACCGTTGCCTTTCGTGCTGACAGGGTTAAAAAGAGGGGAAGGGTAAACCTTCCCTTTTCTTTTTAACCCTTTTTTGTTTTGGAGAGCCTCGTTTGCAAGAACTCGAAAAATTAGTTGCCGACGCCAGTAAGGCCATTGCTGAGAGTGAAAACCTCAAGGTGCTTGAGCAGCTGCGTGTTGACTACCTAGGTAAGAAGGGTGTCATCACGGCTCAGCTGAAGCAGCTAGGCAAGCTTTCGGCGGAAGAACGGCCCGCTGCAGGCGAAAAGATTAATATCGCTAAGCAGGCCGTTCACGCCAGCCTAGAGCAGCGTCGAACACTCCTCAAGACCCTTGAACTTGGGCAAAAGCTTTCTAGTGAGACTATCGATGTGACGTTGCCCGGAAGAGGGCAGAGCAGTGGTAGTTTTCATCCGGTTACGCAAACGATAGACCGTATCGTTTCTTTATTCGCCTCAGCCGGTTTTGAGGTTGCTGAAGGGCCAGAGATCGAAGATGATCAACATAACTTTGAAGCGCTGAATATCCCGGCGAATCATCCTGCGCGTGCTATGCATGATACGTTTTATGTTGATGAAAACACGGTGCTCCGCACGCATACCTCGCCGGTACAAATACGGGTCATGGAAAATAATAAACCGCCATTGCGCGTCATTGCCCCTGGCCGCGTTTATCGTTGTGATTCCGATCTAACCCACACGCCAATGTTTCATCAGGTTGAAGGCTTTGTGGTGGATAAAGACGTTAGTTTTGCCCATCTAAAAGGTTTGTTAAACCAATTTTTAAGTGCTTTTTTTGAGAAAGAATTACCGTTGCGTTTTCGTCCCTCTTATTTCCCCTTCACCGAACCATCGGCCGAAGTCGATATTGCTTGTGTGATATGTGAGGGTAAGGGTTGTCGTGTTTGCAGTCATACAGGGTGGCTTGAAATTATGGGTTGCGGCATGATTCATCCTAACGTCTTTAATGCGACCGGAATTGATAACGAGGAATACACTGGCTTGGCTTTTGGCTTAGGTGTGGAGCGTATGGCGATGTTGCGTTATGGTGTTAACGATTTACGCTTATTTTTTGAAAACGATTCACGTTTTTTACAACAGTTTAGCTGACAGAGAGAGTCCTTATGCTAGTCAGTGAGAACTGGTTAAGAGAATTAATTTCGCCTGATCTGGATACGCAAGGTTTAGCGCATCAAATGACCATGGCCGGGCTTGAAGTTGAGGCGATAGAAGACTTAAGCCCAGAGTTTAGCAAGATAGTAGTGGGTTTGGTGGAAAGTACTGATGCCCACCCGAATGCTGACAAACTTAAGCTGACCAAAGTTAATATTGGTAGCGAAACTTTAGATATTGTTTGCGGTGCGAGCAATGTGGCAGCAGGCGTAAAAGTGCCTGTTGCTTTAGTGGGTGCGAAGCTAGCCAATGGCATGAAAATTAAAAAAGCTAAAGTGCGTGGTGAAGTTTCGTTGGGCATGTTATGCGCTAAAGCCGAGCTTGGTCTTTCTGAGGAGTCGGAAGGTTTAATGCTGTTGGCCGATGACGCTGAGATAGGCCAAGATTTTGCTGAGTACTTACAGTTAAACGATCACGTTATTGACGTGTCGCTAACACCTAACCGTGGCGATTGCCTGAGTGTTTTGGGCTTAGCGCGGGATATTGCTGTGTTGAATAACGCAGCGTTGACACCACCACCTTCTAAAACCGTTTACGCCTTAATAGAAGATACTATTGATGTTAAGCTCAATGCCGGTGATGCCTGTTCACGCTATTGTGGACGTGTTGTACGCGATGTTGATATGGCACAGGCAACACCAATATGGATGGCAGAGCGTTTGCGCCGCGCTGGCGTACGCAGTCTTAACCTGGTTGTTGATATCACTAACTATGTCATGTTAGAGCTCGGCCAGCCTATGCACGCCTTTGATTTAGATAAATTAGACGGTGGTATTCAGGTACGTCTCGCCGAGCAAGGTGAAAAAATCACTTTGCTTAATAATGAAGAAGTTGAATTATCTGAAGGCACCATGGTGATTGCGGATGATACTAAACCGCATGCTATCGCTGGCATCATGGGTGGCCTGGATAGTTCAGTACAATCCACCACCAAAAATATCTTTTTTGAAAGCGCGTTTTTCCATCCTGACGCGATTGCTGGTCGAGCACGTCAATATGCTTTGCATACTGATTCGTCACACCGTTTTGAGCGTGGTGTTGATTTTGATTTGTCGCGACAGGCACTTGAGCGTGCGACCAGTTTATTGCTTGAAATTACAGAGGCTAAGCCCGGGCCGATTAATGAAGTAGTGAATGAAGGCGATTTACCCTTGCGTGAACCGATCACGTTGCGGCTAGCGCGGATTGAACGTCTGCTTGGCGTTACCTTAGCGGCTGCTGAGATTGTTGAAATTCTTTCGCTGCTTGCTATGAAAGTCACTATTGAACATGATAGCGAGTGGTGTGTTACGCCGCCAAGTTATCGTTTTGATATTGAAATTGAAGCTGACTTGATTGAAGAAATCGCACGTATTCATGGGTATCATCATATTGAGCCAGCTGTGATGCTGGGTGCGCTGAGTATTCGTCCTCAAACTGAAACAAAAATCGGTAAAAAACAATTATGTCAGCGATTGGTTGATCGCGGTTATCAAGAGGCCATTAGTTATAGCTTTATTGCGCCGGATGTTCAGAGCCTGTTTTCGCCAGATATTTCTCCGATAGTTTTAGCGAATCCAATATCCACTGATATGGCAGTGATGCGCACAAGTATATGGCCCGGCTTGATTCAGGCAGCGTCACGTAATTTGGCACGTCAGCAGGATAGAGTGCGTTTATTTGAGACGGGAGCCTGTTACTTTAAAGACGCTGATGGCCGACGAGAGGAGCAATTTGTTGCGGGTATTATCGCCGGCAATACCCTGGCGCAGCAGTGGGCTTGTAAAACGTCGTTACATGACTTTTATGATGTGAAGTCAGACATTGAAGCCTTACTTGGAGGATTGCGTGTTAGCTTCGTTGCCGATGGGCACCCAGCGCTGCATCCGGGGCAAAGCGCAAAAATCGTTGGTGGTGATGATGCGGTAGTCGGGTGGGTGGGTGTTATTCATCCTCAATTACAGCAACAGCTTGATATCAAGGCCGTAACCTTATTTGAGTTAAAATTAGACTTTGCATTGAGTCAAAGTATTGCTAGCTTTACTCCGTTATCGCGTTTCCCATCGAATCGACGTGATATTGCCGTGATTGTCGATCAAAATGTGAGTGCTAGTGCGTTGGTGGCATGTGTGCAAAATTCGGCTGGAGAAATGCTAAAACAGGTCGATATCTTTGACATATATAAGGGCGAAGCCATTGATTTAGGACGAAAAAGTGTCGCTATGGGCTTGACCTTACAGGATTTTTCCCGCACTCTTACCGACGCAGATATCGAGAGTGTTGTAGCAGAAGTGGTATCTGCTCTGAAAAATCAATACAGCGCAAGTTTGAGAGATTAGGGATTAGGGAATGGGGACAACACTGACTAAAGCTGATCTTGCTGAGAAGTTATTTGATGAGCTTGGTTTAAATAAACGAGAAGCTAAAGAGTTTGTTGAGATCTTCTTTGAAGAAGTTCGACAGATGCTTGAAGGCAATCAACAAGTAAAATTATCAGGTTTTGGTAATTTTAATCTTCGAATCAAAAATGAAAGACCTGGTCGTAACCCTAAGACGGGAGAAGAGATTCCAATTTGCGCGCGTCGTGTCGTCACCTTTCATCCAGGCCAAAAATTAAAGGCTAGGGTAGAGGCCTACCATGGCCCAGACGAGTCCGAGTAAAGAATTGCCACTTAATGAACTACCAGCGGTTCCTAATAAACGTTACTTTAGTATCGGAGAAGTCGGGGAGCTCTGTGATTTAAAGCCACATGTCTTGCGGTATTGGGAGCAAGAGTTCCCCCAGCTTAGCCCAATTAAGCGTCGTGGTAATCGTCGTTATTATCAACGAGAAGATATTCTGCTGATTCGTCGTATACGAACTATGCTTTATGATGAAGGTTATACCATTAGCGGTGCTAAGTTACAGCTTAAAGATAATGGTCATACCAAAGAAGTAAAAAAAGAAATTAGCGAGTCGAAGCAATCAATTCGTGAAATTCGTAAAGAGTTAGAAGATATCCTGTCTGAATTAAAGGACTGATCATCGGGGCGTAGCGCAGCCTGGTAGCGCACCGGCATGGGGTGCCGGTGGTCGGAGGTTCAAATCCTCTCGCCCCGACCAACAAACGTAAAAA
>NVRQ02000029.1 GCA_002400905.2 Gammaproteobacteria bacterium
CTCTACGGCAACGATAGCTGTTTATTTTCTTCTCCATCGCTCGCTATCGCTCACAATTACGAAAAAATAAATCGGCGTTGCCTATCGGCGACTAACCGCCTTCGCTTCGCTCTCCTTGGCGGTCAGCGAAGGAAATCCTTTAGGGCTGTGTGGGAGTAAAATTTTTAGTTACTTTTTATCGCAAAAGATCAAGAGGTTAGAGCACTTGAAACCCTACATACACAGCTACAGCACCAACAATCACGATCCAACCCATAGTATCAATATATTTGCGTAATACCGCTTCCATTTTTTCACCACCCGCCCGAATAATCCCTGCGACGAGGAAGAAGCGTGCGCCGCGTCCAATAAGTGAAGCCATAACAAAAGGCAAAAAGCTCATTGCTAGTACACCAGCACTGATGGTGAATAACTTATAGGGTATAGGCGCAAAACCGGCGATGAAGACGACCCAGACGCCCCATTGTTCAAACCAGTCTTTCGTTAACGCTAGCTTATCGCCGTAGCCCGCTTGCATTACCCAGGGTTCGATAAGATCAAAGGCTAGCCAACCGATGAGGTAACCGGCAATACCGCCTAAGACTGATGCAATGGTTGTGATTGCTGCAAACCACCAGGCTTTGTTACGCTTTGCTAGTACCATGGGTGCAAGCATGACGTCAGGTGGAATGGGGAAAAATGATGATTCGGCAAAGCTTAAGCCGCCGAGATACCAAGGTGCTTTGGGATGCGCTGCCCAGCGCAGTGTCATGTCGTAGAGTTTGCTAAATATTTTCATACGCTTATTTCACTCCGCTAAGCATGGGTACGAAGCTCACTTTTTCTATGTCTTCCCGTACGTAGCGTGTTTCACTTTCACGGACGATACGTGCTAATACTTGGCTGCCTTCTTTTCCTACTGGGATAACTAAACGACCACCGATCGCTAACTGCGCTAATAAGCCTTCTGGAATTTCCTCTGGTGCCGCAGTTGCTATGATCGCATCAAAGGGTGCGTGGCTTGGCCAGCCTTCTCCACCATCGGTTAAACGTGGTCGAATATTGCGTAGCGACATTTCGGCAAAACGTCTGCGTGCGCCTTCCAGTAGTGGTTTAATTCGTTCTACGGTATTCACTTTGTCAAAGAGTGTTGACAAAATTGCAGTTTGATAACCACAGCCTGTACCAATTTCTAACACGCACTGACAAGCACCTTCGTCGATAATTAACTCGGTCATACGCGCAACGATATAAGGCTGTGAGATGGTTTGCCCGTGCCCTATCGGTAAGGCAGTATCTTCATAGGCGCGACTTGCTAAGGCTTCTTCTATAAAAATATGACGTGGTGTTTGACGTATTGCTTCAAGCACACGTGGATCGCGAATCCCTTCTTCTTTTAATCGTTGTATCAAGCGTTCTCGTGTACGTTGAGAAGTCATACCAATACCGACGTGGTGGGCTTTGATAGACATAAGGAGCCTCTGATTTATTCTGGACGAAGTAGACTGTGATCTAAAATGTTCAGATTCAAGGCGCGAATCGCACGTAATAGCAGGCTATTACGAAGATTTGCAACGCAGAAACTGAATATTTTAGGCGCAAGATACGAGTTCATGAATAGATCAGAGGTTCCTTAACTATTTGGCGTCGTTCTTTGTATCAATCGTGGGCAACCATTGGCCAATCGCATCGACTTGCTGATAACGGGTTAAATCAACATGTATAGGGGTCACTGAAATGTAGCCATTATCTATGGCGTGGAAATCTGTGCCCTCTCCCGCATCGGCTGCGGCACCTGCGGCACCCACCCAGTAAATAGGCTCGCCGCGCGGGTCTTGACTTTTAATTACGGGCTCTGCTTTATGTCGGTAACCAAGTCGTGTTGAGATAAAGCCTTTGATTTTATGCCAAGGTAGATCAGGCACGTTAACGTTTAACAGCGTATCTTTATCCAGTGGTGTTACTTGCAGTTTATTGACTAATACTTCGATGGCTTTAACGGCACTGTCGTAATGCGCAAGTTTTCGGCCTGCGAGTGATACGGCTATGGCGGGCAGGCCTAAAAAGCGCCCTTCCATTGCCGCAGCAACCGTGCCTGAATAAATGACGTCGTCACCTAAATTAGCGCCTGCATTAATCCCCGAAATAACCATGTCAGGCTCTTGTTCAAGCAAACCAGTAACAGCGAGATGAACACAATCAGTGGGCGTGCCATCCACACTGATGACACCATTGGCGTGATGTTTTAATCGTAAAGGGCTTAATAAGGTTAGTGAGTTACTTGCCCCGCTGCGGTTTTGGTCGGGTGCAATGACATCGACATGCGCAACCTTACGTAGCGATTCGTAGAGCGCAAGTAGCCCTGGGGCAAGATAACCGTCATCGTTACTTAAGAGAATTCGCATTATATCCAAGATTACAGTGAGTGTTTACAACAATACGCTGCACCCGATAATAGCTCAATGGGTTTAGCAGCATAACAGCGCGATGTTTAGACGAATAAACTTAGTACTCCAACAAGGCTATAAGGCTATATTGTTAGAGTACTAGGCTGCAATCGATGCGACACACAATGCCATCAATGAACTTGGATAAATACCCAATGCCAAGATCAATAAGCCATTGAAGCTGAGTGCGATCTTCATATCAGTCGGTGCTTCGATCTCTGCTGCGTTGTCATCGGCATCGTCAAAGTAGGTAAACTTAATAATACGCAAATAGTAAAAGGCACCCACTACAGACAGCAGAACAGCAAGTACAGCTAACCACACCAGCTCAATATTCACTACGGCTTGCAAAACTTGTAATTTGGCCCAGAAGCCAACAAACGGTGGTACGCCAGCCATCGACATCATGACAATCATCACCATGAAGGCAAACCACGGACTGCGTGAATTCAGCCCCTTAAAGTCAGAAATATCTTCAGCATCGTAACCGGCTCGGCTCAACAAGATGACGAGGCCGAAACCTGCGGCTGTGGTGATGGCATAAACAATGGCGTAAAACATTGATGCGGAATAGCCTTCGTCTGTCCCCGACAAAATACCCAGCAACAAAAATCCAACATGAGCAATCGTCGAGTAACCCAACATACGTTTGATATTGGTTTGCGCAATGGCAACGATGTTACCAACAATCACTGAGAGCACGGACAAAACAATCAACATGTCTTGCCAATGCACATGTAAGCCTTCTGCGCTATCAACTAAGAGCCGCATTATCATGGCAAACGCTGCAATCTTTGGCGCGCTTCCGATAAATAAAGTGACTGCGGTGGGCGCACCCTGATAAACATCGGGTATCCACATATGAAACGGCACCGCACCAAGCTTAAAGGCGATACCTACGACTAAGAAGGCAACACCAAATTTAAGCACAATGCTGTCGCTATCACTACTTGCTATAAACGCAGCAATTTCACTAATATCGAGCGTGCCCGTCGCACCGTATATCATCGACATACCGTAAAGCAGCATACCTGAAGCAATGGCGCCTAAAACAAAGTACTTCATCGCTGCTTCGGCAGAAAGACTGGAATCACGATTAAAGGCCACCATGGCGTAGAGCGATAGTGACAGTAATTCAAGACCAAGATAAATAATAAGATAGTTATGTGCAGACACCATCACTAACATGCCGAGCACCGCAAACAAACCGAGCACGTAGAATTCACCACGATAGATACCGCGATCAACGAGGTACTGGCGCGCATATAAGAATGCTAAAAAACTCACCAAGTAGATAAATAGTTTTAACACCAATGCCATTGGGTCGTTGATGTAACTACCGTTAAAGGTCAATACAGTTTCGTTCATCGGCAGCGACAATGTTAAATAAGCACCAACAAGCAAACTAAGCTGTGCTAACACATAGGTAATGCCACGTTTGCTCGCCGGCAGGTAAACGTCCACTAATAACACAACGCATGCCATGGTAAGCAGAAAGATTTCTGCTATGGCAGGCTGGAAATCAGGGGTAATAAAATCTGTCATCTAACCTGGGTTCCGTAGTTGAACGGCTTGTAGAACAAGCTTCATTTTGTGGCTGGCAAGGCGCGATAAGGAGTAATAGCTGATTCTATTGCGACGATTAGCAACGTAGCCAGACGCAAAATGAAGTGTGCTATACAAGCCGTAACGACTCACCCAACAGGCGATCCCCGTACATTCTCGAAATATGGTCAATAACAACATGCTATTTTTATCCTTATAGAGGTCAACTGTGGAATCCAGGTTTACCCCACCTACAACTTGGAAGTAACAATGTGATTAAGAAAATGATCAACCGAGCTATGCATCACGTCAACCAATGGTGCTGGCCATACGCCCAGCACTATTACGGCTATGGCTAACACCGCTAACATCCAAAACTCGCGACTGTTGACATCGCTGAGCTGGGCGACATTATCATTCGCGATATCGCCAAAGATGACACGCTTGACCATCCACAAGGTGTATGCGGCACCAAAAATAAGGGTTGAGGCTGCTAAAAAGGCAATCCAAAAATTCACTTGGAATGCACTTAGAATCACCATGAACTCACCAACAAAACCAGATGTACCAGGCAACCCCGTATTGGCCAGGGCAAACAACACCATGAAACCGGCAAACATCGGCATGGTGTTTATAACGCCGCCGTAATCGCTAATGCGACGCGAATGCATACGGTCGTACATGACACCCACACATAAGAATAAGGCACCAGAGATAAAACCATGGGAAATCATTTGTACCATGGCACCTTCAACACCTAAGGCAGCACCTGCTGTATCACCTGTTTGTCTAAAGATTGAAAAGACAACAAACAACCCTAAGGTGACAAAACCCATATGTGCGATAGATGAATAAGCAATGAGCTTCTTCATGTCTTCTTGCACCAAAGCAACCAAGGCAATATAAACGACCGCGATCAATGACAAGGTAATCACTAACCAATCGAACTCTGCCGCGGCATCCGGCACAATCGGTAATAAGAAACGAATAAAACCGTAAGCACCCAATTTCAACATGATGGCCGCAAGAATAACGGAACCACCCGTTGGCGCTTCAACGTGCGCATCGGGCAACCAGGTATGCACTGGCCACATTGGCACTTTCACAGCGAAGGCAATTAAAAAAGCGAAGAATATTAATGTCTGCGCTGTCATACCCAATGATTGCGCGTGAAAGGCCAAAATCGCAAAACTACCTGTCTCAAAGTAGAGATATAAAATAGAGACCAACAGTAATACTGAACCGAGGAAGGTATACAAGAAAAACTTAATCGCCGCATAGACCCGACGCTGGCCACCCCACACACCAATGATAAGAAACATGGGTATGAGCATCGCTTCCCAAAACACATAAAACAATACTGAGTCTAGCGAAGCAAACACGCCGTTCATCAAGCCTTCCATAATCAAGAAGGCAGCCATGTATTGCGCAACGTGTTTCTTAATCACTTCCCAAGCAGAAATGATCACAATGACGGTAAAGAACGTGGTTAATAATATTAATGGCATCGAAAATCCATCGACACCTAATGAATAATTCACGTTGAATGACGGTATCCAGGCAACAGTTTTAGTAAACTGCATTTGCGGCGTTGATACATCAAACCCGGTATATAAGGGAATTGATATCAAAAACGTTGCGACAGAGAAAGCCAAAGCAAGCAGGCGCTGTAGACCCGCTTCACCGCGGCTAACAAACAACACGACTATACCGCCAATAATTGGCAACCAGATAACTAGACTTAATAGTGGCAGATTATCAAACATAATTATTTCAATACAAACCAGCCAACTAAGACTAGCAATCCTATAATCATTGCGAAGGCATAGTGATAAAGAAAACCTGTTTGCATGCGTCTAGCAACGCCAGCAAAGCGGCCAATGCTATTTGCCATTCCATTGACCATAATGCCATCGATCAATTTGGCATCACCTACAGACGAAAAGCCTTTACCTAATAGCTGGCTGCCTTTTACAAATACCACGTAATACAAACGATCAATACCGTAGGCGTTATCAAGAATGCGATGCACTATAGATAATCGATCTTTGATTCTGCCAGGCCATTCTGGCTTAGCGACATACAGCACCCAGGCCGTTGCAATCCCTGCAATCACCAACCAAAACGGCAAAGTCATAATGCTATGAGTCAAAAAGTGCCAAGGGTCACCCTGATGCATTTCTTTCGCTATAGCCAAACCATTGTGTTGATCGAATATCACAATCGAGTCGCCGAAGTAATCACCAAATGGCATACCCTTTAACGCCAACCAGCCGGCGAACACAGACGGTATCGCCAACAAAATTAACGGTATGGTCACCACCTTCGGGCTTTCTTTAACATGGCTTAAAGTATGCTCATCCATCCGCGGCTTGCCGTGGAAGGTCAAGAACAACAAACGCATGCTGTAGAGCGCGGTAATAAAGACACCGACGACCACAGCAAAGTAAGCAAAACCAGAACCGGCTATTGTCGATGCACCAACCGCTTCTATAATGGTGTCTTTTGAGAAGAAACCAGAAAATGGTGGAATACCCATCAATGCCAACGAACCCATCAACGCCGTCCAATAAGTAATCGGCATATGTTTACGCAGGCCACCCATCTTGCGCATATCTTGCTCATGGTGCATCGCCATAATCACCGAGCCTGCAGCCAAGAACAGTAATGCTTTAAAAAATGCATGAGTCATTAAATGAAACATCGCAGCTGAATAGGCAGAAACACCCAGAGCTACGGTCATATAACCCAATTGCGAAAGCGTTGAGTACGCCACCACGCGCTTAATATCGTTTTGAATTAAACCAAGGAATGCCATGAATAAGGCCGTAATCGCACCAATAACTAAGACGACGCTTAGTGCTGTTTCTGACCATTCAAACAATGGCGACATACGCGACACCATAAAGATACCCGCGGTCACCATGGTGGCAGCGTGAATCAAGGCAGAGATCGGTGTTGGACCTTCCATTGAATCAGGCAGCCAGACATGCAATGGCACTTGCGCTGATTTACCCATAGCGCCAATAAACAGTAAGATACATACCACTGTCATCAACGACCATTCAACACCTGGGAAGATTTCTATTGTTGTGTTGGCATGCCCTTCTGCACCAGCGAATACTTGCGCATAATCGAGCGAGCCGAAGTACATTAATATTGCTGCGATACCTAATAAGAACCCGAAATCACCGACACGGTTGACCAAGAATGCTTTGAGATTGGCGTAGATTGCCGTTGGCTTTTTATACCAAAAGCCGATCAATAAATAAGACACCAAACCAACGGCTTCCCAACCAAAGAATAATTGCATGAAGTTGTTGGCCATCACCAACATCAACATAGAAAAAGTAAACAGCGAAATATAACTAAAGAAACGCTGGTAACCGGGATCATCACGCATATAACCAATAGTATAGATATGCACCATCAATGAAACAAAGGTCACCACTATCAACATCGTCGCAGTAAGTTCATCAACGAGGAAACCCACCTCAAAGTTGATACCATCACTTAGTAACCATTGATAAACGGTTGCGTTATACGTTGGCGCATCGTTCAGCACAATATGATTAAACACCACCAACGATAATACAAATGAAATGGCCACGCCGATATTGGTTACCCAATGCGCACCCGAGCGACCAATTTTCTTACCAAACAAACCAGCGATGATGGCACCAACCAAGGGTGACAACGCAAGTATTAGGTATACCTTATCCATAATCTACGCTCTTATTCCTATGCTCATCTTGGGTCTAACCGCTCAGGTTATCCAACTCGCCGACGTTAATCGTTCGACGGTTTCGGAACAAGGTAATCAAAATTGCCAAACCAATAGCCGCTTCAGCCGCCGCTACTGTAAGAATAAAGAAGACAAAAATTTGCCCGGCCGTATCACCATGAAAATGTGCAAAGGCAACGAAGTTCATATTGACTGCCAGCAACATTAGCTCAATCGACATCAATAAAATGATGACGTTTTTACGGTTTAGAAAGATACCCGCCACACTAAGGCAAAACAGGATTCCACCAAGAACAAGGAAATGAGAGAGCGAAATCATGACTCTTCTCCAGGGTTAGATCCAGGAGCAGACCTGGGCGACGATTCCATCTTCACAATACGTAAACGATCAGCTTTACGTGCCAATACCTGCTGACCAGGGTCTTGATACTTGCTGTTGGGGCGGCGGCGTAAGGTCAACATGATCGCGGCAACAATAGCTAATAACAATATGGCCGCTGCCAACTCAAAGGCATATAAATAAACCGTATAAAGCACATAGCCTAATTCTTTGGTATTGCTGTAATTAGCAGCGTGCGGCACTGGTGCGCCGTAGCTCTGCAAACCAAAATTTGGCCATACCACTAATACAATCTCAACCATCATAATTAATGCAACGATGATTCCGATCGGTAAGTTTTTAATAAAGCCTTCGCGCGTTGGCTCGACATTAATGTCGAGCATCATGACCACGAACAAGAACAAGACCATTACTGCGCCAACATAAACCAGCACCAATGTAATGGCTAAGAATTCAGCTTCTAACAATAGCCATAATCCTGCGCTGGTAAAAAATGCCAACACCAGGAATAGCACTGCATGCACTGAATTGGGCACAGTGATCACTGCGGCGGATGCCGCAACCAGCACTATCGCAAAAAAATAAAATAGTACAGGCTCTATCGCCATACTGACTCGCTTCCCAGTAATACCCTATTAGGTAATGTCGTGTTAAATAAAGTGTTCGTCATAGCTTATCTATATGCTGCATCTTGTGCGCGGTCAGCGGCGATTTGTTTTTCATTTTCATCACCAATCGCCAATAGTTTTTCTTTAGTCATTATCTGTTCGCCACGATTTTCAAAGTGGTATTCGAAAATCCGTGTTTCGACAATCGAGTCTACCGGACACGCCTCTTCACAGAAACCACAGAAAATACATTTAAACAGGTCGATATCATAACGCGTAGTACGACGTGTCTTGTCTTCACGTTCTTCTGATTCAATCGTAATCGCCAATGCTGGGCACACCGCTTCGCATAATTTACACGCAATGCAACGTTCTTCGCCATTCGGATAACGACGCAAGGCATGCAGTCCGCGAAAACGCGGCGACTGAGGCGTTTTTTCTTCTGGATACTGCACTGTAATCTTCTTTTTAAAGAAGTAGCGACCCGTCAGCGCCATGCCGCGAAACAATTCGACTAGCATGAAACTCTTAAAATAATGTCCTAGTTTACTCATTGCCTGTGCCTATTGAAAAACAGCGTCTCTCGCAGAACATCCTCTATGCCTTATCAAACCAAGGGCCAACTTCGCCTAACACCAAAAACCCAGTAACCACTATCCATACTATAGTGATCGGGATAAAAATCTTCCAACCCAAACGCATGATTTGGTCATAACGATAACGTGGAAATGTTGCTCTAAACCATAAAAACAAGAATAAGAAAAAGCCCATTTTCGCAAACAGCCATGCAATGCCAGGCACCCATGACGTTAAACCGTCCAATACTGGGATACCTTCAAACGGTGACAACCACCCACCCATAAACATGATGGAGGTTAAGGCCGCAATCAGGATCATATTGGCGTACTCGGCCAAGAAGAATAAGGCAAAGGTCATCCCTGCGTATTCAACGTGAAAACCGGCGACAATTTCTGACTCGCCTTCAGCGACATCAAACGGCGCGCGGTTGGTCTCAGCGACGCCCGAAATAAAATAGACAATAAACATTGGGAACAATGGCCACATGAACCATTGAATGATACCGCCCTGCTGACTTAACACGATCTGTTGCAGATTCAAACTGCCTGCTGCCATCAAAACAACAACCAAGGCAAAACCCATAGCGATTTCATACGACACGACTTGAGCGGAACTGCGCAGCGCACCTAAAAAAGCATATTTTGAGTTAGAGGCCCAACCAGCAATGATCACTCCGTAAACACCCAGCGAGGTCATGGCTAATAGATAAAGCAAACCGGCGTCAACATCGGCTAGCACTAAGCCTTCATCAAACGGTATAACTGCCCACGCGGCAAGTGCTGGTGCTAATACGAGTAAAGGCGCAATGACAAACAAAAAGCGGTTGGCGTTGGTTGGAATAATGATTTCCTTTAAAGCCAGCTTTAATCCGTCTGCAATAGGTTGCAATAAACCACGTGGACCAACACGGTTAGGACCAATCCGTACCTGGATGTAACCAATGACTTTGCGCTCTGCCAAGGTTAAATAGGCAACAGACAGCATGATCGGCACTACGATGACGACGATCTTCGCAACGATAACCGCTAGCTCCCTGAAAAGATCAGGAAACCAAAACCATATGTCTAAAATAAATTGTAGCATTAGCTCATTATTCTCTTATCCATTTACCGCTGAATGTGCACAGCTTCTTGGCTAAAATCAAACATCACCGTCGCTGACACTGCGGCCGGTACGTAGATGCAATCATCTGCAACACGCTCATTAATCTGTAGGGGTAGCGATATATCTGTGCCTGACACACTCAAGCGAATTTGCGCTGAATCGCTTAAACCATGCTTTTTCGCACACTCACTGTTTATAGCAACTGATTGTGAATTTTTGGCATCCACGGTGTCTTGTAGCGCTGGCGCACGGCGCACCGTCGCATCCACTGCATACAAAGGCACATCACTAACGATATGTACCTCATCGCTGCTTATTTTTAACTCTGTCGGACAATGCCAGCTTCCCGTTAAATCAGGTGAAGCCGATGACATGCGTGCAACCTCGTCACGCACTTCTTCAGAACTGGTGTAATCAAAGCCCTCTACCTGACAGAGATTACCTAACACGCGTAACACTTTCCACGCTGGTCTTGCTTCACCCTGTGATGGAATAGAACCGGTAAAGCTCTGCCAATCACCTTCAACATTAACGAAGGTGCCTGATGTTTCAGAAAAAGGTCCAACGGGTAACAGCACATCCGCATAGACACGCATAGCATCTGTTACGTAAGGCGTTAACATCACCGTCAAATCAGCCTGTGACAAAGCGTTGATTGCTTGTGCCGCATTAACAATATCAAATTCGGGTTCAACACCTAATAAAACATAGGCATTTAAATGTTGCTCCAGCATATTCTGCACATCGAGACCGCTGCGCGATACTGCTGCGCCATCGACTACACGGTGCGGAATAGCGCCAGCTAACCAAGCACCTGCGGAATTTGCTCCGTCGGTCAATACACCCACGGTACTATCGCTCATTTGCGCAATCGCTGTCGCCAAGGCCTTAATGCTAGCGTAATCGTGATGATGCAGTGACTGGGTACCCAATATCACGGCTGATCGTTCACCCTCGTTTAATTGTTGGGCAATAGTACGCTGTGATTCGGTGACAACGATACCGTCTACTAATTTAACGATACCGTCTGGCACTGTAGCGCCGTTTTCGATTAATGCTTTTGCTATGCCCGCAAGTTCGCTGACATAACGAGACGGCGCAACAACAATTGATTCTGACACGGCAAAACTAAATTCGTAATCTACGCCATTAATAAACGAAACCTTACCACCAGCTAGCGTCGCCTTGCGTAAACGATGACCCGCTATCGGTTGTTCTTTACGGATATTTGACCCGATCAATAAGGCAGCATTGAGTCGATCTATCTCACTAATGCGCATACCTAGCGTTGGATATACCGGCGCAAACTTATCGCCACTGAAATCTTGCTGACGTAAGCGATGATCAACATTGCTGGAGCCTAAGCCACGCATCAATTTCTGTAATAAAAATGACTCTTCTAATGTGGAAGACGGCGATAACAAGGCGCCAACTTGGCTTGCACCATGTTGATCCTTAATACGAGTAAGATTTTGCGCGACTTTAGTTAACGCCGCCTCCCAATCTACGTCTTTCCACTCGCCACGTTCTTTGACCATCGGTTGCAACAGACGATCAGTATTCAACCCTTCATAAGAAAAACGATCACGGTCAGAGATCCAACATTCATTAATATCTTCATTGTTGCGTGGCAACGCGCGTTTAATTTCATTAAAACGACTGTGAATAACAATATTTGAGCCTAAACAATCGTGCGCTGCAATCGTTTCATTTGAAGTAAGTTCCCAAGGACGTGAAGTGTAGCGAAAAGGCTTGGAGGTCAATGCACCCACTGGGCAAATATCAATCATATTGCCGGACAACTCAGAGTCAATACTCTCTTCTATATAAGTACCAATCTCCATATGCTCGCCACGGCCGGTAGAGCCTAGCTCCATGATCCCAGCGATTTCCTGGCCAAAGCGAACACAACGCGTGCAATGGATGCAGCGTGTCATATCGGTATTAATGAGTGGGCCTAGGTTTTTATCTTTAACTACGCGCTTTACATCCATGTAATCTGATGAGCTTGCGCCATAACCCATAGCGGTATCTTGCAAGTCACACTCGCCACCCTGATCGCAAATCGGACAATCTAGCGGATGGTTAATTAATAAGAATTCCATAGTGCCGCGCTGTGCAGCCAATGCTTTCACTGACTTGGTATAAATAGTCATACCATCCATCACTGGCGTTGCACAAGCAGGCAATGGCTTCGGCGCTTTCTCAACGTCTACCAAACACATGCGGCAGTTGGCAGCGATAGACAATTTATCGTGATAACAAAACCGCGGTATATGAATACCGGCTTTGTCAGCCACTTCAATAAGCATCGCGCCACTTTCTGCTTCGAGCTTTATACCGTCTATTTCAATGGTTACCATGGTCAATCGCTCTATATACTACTAATGGACGCTTGAACCAACCATGCAGCGTTTATGCTCAACATGGTAGACAAACTCATTACGGTAATGCTTAACGAAACTTGCAACCGGCATAGCTGCCGCATCACCCAAAGCACAAATTGTGCGCCCTTCAATCTTGGCTGCGATATCTTCTAACTTATCGATGTCTGCTATCGAGCCTTTACCGTGCTCGATGCGATGCACCAGGCGCGACAACCAACCGGTCCCTTCACGACAAGGTGTGCATTGACCACATGATTCTTCAAAATAAAAGTGTGAAATACGCGCAAGCACTTTTACCATACACGTAGAGTCGTCCATCACTATGACAGAACCCGCGCCGAGCATAGAACCTGCTTGAGCTATCGAATCGTAATCCATGTCCACATTCATCATCGTCTCACCAGGCAAGATGGGCACTGATGAACCGCCTGGAATAACAGCTTTTAGTGTTGCGCCATTTCTCATTCCACCTGCCAACTTTAATAATTCGGCAAACGGTGTGCCTAAAGGCACTTCATAGTTACCTGGCTTATTAACATGACCGGAGACTGAAAAAATCTTGGTGCCGCCATTATTAGGCTTTCCTAACTCAAGAAACCATTGTCCGCCATTACGTAAAATCGTCGGCACAGATGACAATGTCTCGGTGTTATTGATGGTGGTTGGACGACCATAAAGACCGTAACCCGCTGGGAATGGCGGTTTAAAGCGTGGCTGCCCTTTCTTCCCCTCTAAAGATTCAAGCAATGCGGTTTCTTCACCGCAAATATAGGCCCCCGCACCGGGATGTGCGTAGAGATCAAAATCCACACCTGAACCCATAATATTTTTGCCAAGCAAACCGGCCGCATAGGCTTCTTCTAGTGCTTGCTCAAAACGCTCAATCGGCTCATCAAACTCACCGCGTATATAATTGTATCCGACCGTCGCACCGATGCAGTAACCGGCAATGGCCATACCTTCGATTAATGAATGCGGATCAAAACGCAAGATATCACGATCTTTAAATGTGCCCGGCTCACCTTCATCAGAATTACAAACAATATATTTCTGGCCCTCGGCTTGACGTGGCATAAAACTCCACTTCAAACCCGTAGGAAATCCAGCCCCACCCCGCCCACGCAGACATGACGTTTTAAGTTCTGCAATAATATCGTCGGGATCGGTTTTTTCTTTTAGAATTTTCTTCCACGCATCATAGCCTTCGTTACCGACATAGGTATCCAGTTTCCACGGATTAGGAAGATGTAAATTACGGAAACATACTTCGTTAGCCATTATTCCATTCCATCCAATATTTCATCGATTTTTTCAGGTGTCAGATTCTCATGATATTGACGATCCACCTGCATCATGGGTGCGCCACCACACGCAGCCAAACATTCCACTACGCGTAAAGTAAATTTATTGTCTACTGTAGTCTCACCAAATTTGATACCAAGACGTTTTTGCAAATGCGACACAATTTCATCAGAACCGCGCAACATGCATGAGACATTGGTACATACGTTAATTTTGTGACGACCAACAGGCTCGTGCACAAACATACCGTAGAAAGTGCCAACTTCATAAACTGCAATGCGCGGCATGCCAAGGTATTCAGCCACCGCATCCATCAACTCTGTCGTTAACCATCCACCGTTGTCTTGCTGTACTGCGTGCAAAGCTGGAATTACAGCAGAACGTTTTTGTTCAACGGGATAGCGTTTTATCCATTTGTCTATTTCCGCTTTAACCTCAGCAGAAAGTAGCGATGCGTGTGTTGGTGTAGCAGGCATTAACGATCAACCTCGCCAAATACAATGTCTTGTGTTCCTAAAATTGAAACAACGTCTGCCAACATATGTCCTCTAACCATTTCATCCAATGAAGCAATATGTGCAAAACCTGGCGCTCTTACTTTTAGGCGATAGGGTTTATTCGCACCATCGGAAACGATATAACAGCCAAATTCACCTTTAGGATGCTCAACTGCTGCATACGCTTCACCGGCAGGCACATGATAACCCTCGGTAAAAAGTAAGAAATGATGAATGAGTGATTCCATATCGCCTTTCATTTCTTCACGGTTCGGTGGTGCCACCTTGTGCTCTTTTACCATAACCGGACCAGGGTTATTGCGTAACCATTGAACACACTGACGAATGATCTTATTTGATTGACGCATTTCTTCAACGCGCACGAGATAACGGTCATAACAATCCCCGTTGACGCCAACAGGGATGTCAAAATCGAGTTTGTCATAGACTTCATAGGGTTGCTTCTTACGAAGGTCCCATTCGATACCTGAACCGCGCAACATCGCACCGGTAAAACCGAGTTGCAACGCACGCTCAGGAGACACTACACCGATATTAACAGTACGTTGCTTCCAAATACGGTTATCAGTTAATAAGGTCTCATACTCGTCAACGTATTTAGGGAAGCGCTCGGTAAACTGCCAAAGAAAATCAAGCATCGAGCCTTGGCGATCTTCATTTTTCTTTTTAACTTCACGCTCACTGTGCCATTTAGATGCTTCGTACTGAGGCATACGTTCTGGTAAATCTCGATAAACACCGCCTGGACGATAATAGGTGGCATGTAAACGTGCGCCAGAGACGGCCTCATAGATATCCATAAGGTCTTCGCGCTCACGAAAGCAATATAGAAATACCGTCATTGCGCCAATATCTAGCGCGTGCGCACCTAACCATAAACAGTGGTTCAAGATACGGGTAATTTCATCAAACATGACACGGATATACTGAGCACGCTCGGGTACTTCAACACCCAGTAATTTTTCAATCGCCATGACGTAACCATGCTCATTACACATCATGGAAACGTAGTCGAGCCGATCCATATAACCAATACTTTGATTGTATGGCTTAGTTTCTGCGAGTTTTTCAGTACCACGATGCAGTAAACCAATATGCGGATCGGCACGCTCTATCGTTTCACCATCCATCTCAAGCACGAGACGTAATACGCCATGCGCTGAAGGATGCTGCGGTCCAAAGTTCATCGTGAAGTTACGAATCTCAGCCATTATTTATCTCACCTTTGCCGAGATAGCGGTTATCTTCACGGTATTTACGTGGCACGAGAACACGTGGCTCAATACTGACAGGTTCGTAGACTACGCGTTTCTTCTCTGGATCGTAACGCATTTCTACGTGACCAGAGATGGGGAAATCTTTACGAAATGGATGGCCAATAAAGCCATAGTCGGTTAACAAGCGACGCAGATCCGGATGACCGTAAAACAAGACGCCATATAGATCATAGGCTTCGCGCTCGTACCAATCAGCACAACGCCACACATCAATAACTGAATCAATGGCCGTATTATCTTCGGCGACATAAGCCTTAATTCTTAATCGCTGATTATGTTTTACTGAAAGCAGATGATAAACCACTGCAAAACGCTTGGCTGGGTCACACTTCTCCCCAGCATACTCAAGATAATCCACCGCACAAAGATCGATTAGCTGCTCAAAGGAATATGCATCGCGATCACGCAGCTCAAAACACAATGCTTTAATCGCATCAACCCGAACCACTACAGTGACCTCGCCACCCACACCATGGATAACGCTTTCAATAACATCAGCAAAATCGTCATTGAGACGCTTAAGCAACGCCTGCTCCATATTAGCCATTAATGACTACCCTATCTTTAGCGCGCGATTGTATTCGTGCGCTTGATTTTATTTTGTAATTGAATAATACCGAACAGCAAGGCTTCAGCTGTTGGCGGACAACCAGGCACGTAAATATCAACAGGCACAATCCTGTCACAACCACGCACTACTGAATAAGAATAATGATAATAGCCGCCGCCATTAGCACAAGAACCCATGGAAATAACCCAACGCGGCTCAGCCATTTGCTCATACACTTTACGTAGAGCAGGTGCCATTTTATTTACTAAGGTTCCAGCAACAATCATAACATCCGATTGACGTGGGCTAGGACGGAAAACGACGCCAAAGCGATCAAGATCATAACGTGCTGCGCCAGCGTGCATCATTTCAACCGCACAACACGCTAAACCGAAGGTCATCGGCCACAGTGAACCAGTACGCGCCCAGTTAATCACTTTGTCAGCGGTAGTAGTAACTATGCTTTTTTCAAGAACGCCTTCTATTCCCATTGCAGCGCCCACTTTTTCCACTCATAGATAAAGCCTACAACGAGTATGGTCAGAAAGACCATCATCGCCGCAAAACCAAACCAACCAATTTCACCAAGCACTACTGCCCACGGAAACAGAAAAGCAATCTCAAGATCAAAGATAATAAAAAGGATGGCAACAAGGTAGTAGCGCACGTCAAACTTCATGCGTGAGTCTTCAAATGCTTCAAAACCACATTCGTAAGGGGAATTCTTTTTTTGGTCAGGACGGTGTGGTGCGAGCACGAAACCAGCAACCAGAGGGCCAACGCCGAACACAAGGCCCATGACGATAAACACCAAAATCGGCAGGTAGTTATCAAGCATACGTGAAGTCTACGGCCGCAGCCGCTCCAGTGTCAATAAAATCCATTTCTTTATCGTTATAATAAATCATAAGCTTATGCCCATAATTATGGTGCCGATGGCCGGACTCGAACCGGCACGGCTTGCGCCACTGCCCCCTCAAGACAGCGTGTCTACCAATTCCACCACATCGGCTAAATAATAGATCGCTGGCCCCTCAAGAGCGCACGACCACTCTACGTTCTACTGGTTCGTGCCTTCCACTGTGACGTCGTCAGTTTCTTCGGGTAACAAGGGTACATCTGCTGGCAAATGCAATTCCTCAGAAACTTCGTCTTCAGGGATATCGGCACTCGCAGGTGCGTCATTAATCATCGCACTTGTACTGTTCTCAGTGACGCTACTCGAATTCGTTACCTGCCCCACTGACAAATAGGCCAACACCAAGGAGGTAACAAAAAATACTGTTGCCAATATTCCAGTCGCTCGCGTTAAAAACGAACCAGAACCTTGGCTACCAAAAACGGTTTGCGAAGCGCCACTACCAAAAGCAGCGCCTGCGTCAGCACCCTTACCATGTTGCAGCAAAACTAAA
>NVRQ02000003.1 GCA_002400905.2 Gammaproteobacteria bacterium
ATCAACTCATTCGTAATGCTAAAAAAGAACAAGAATCAAATAAACCACCGAAATCAGCACGTTTATTATTTAAGTATTTATCTGATTGTCAGACTAATGAATAGACGATGACTTAGCTTTGTTATTCAGGAAAACATTTAGCGATACGCGAACAATCAATGACTTTGAGTATTTGCGACCAAATGATGCTGAACGTTTTTAAAGCAAGCCAAGGGGAAAAATGAAGTGACGATTGATCGTGTCGCAAAAGCCATTGATGTGGCTGAATGGTTAAAAGCAATTGCAAAAGAAATGAGCCTCCAAAAATTGGCTAGAAGGCTTTTGGTGTCTTTTCTATGATCTAGGTGGAGGCAGTTTATTCATACTACGGCTCCTCTATTGCACGGTCCTGTTATGGGTCTTTTATTTTATTATTGCAAATGGTAATAATTACCATTAAGATTCCATAAATCATAATGCTATGGTAACTTTGGCTGCACAAACCTATTTACGCACGCGCTAATCACTGGGGTCTGTGTGACCAGCAGCCAAAAGAAACCCGCTTCACGGCCAAGAGCAAACCATGAATTTTTTTATATTGATACAGGATAACCCTCGCTGGCTTTACAGGACCATTGCCGGAGTACGACGATGAGTACGTCATACTCCGGTAATCTTAACATTGATATAGCACAGCACTTGCCCCCAGCCTGTCTAATGGCGGTGTATGACAGCGTCCAGATGTGCGGTGAGGGCAAAGAGATTTTCATCTCCGCCGCGCCGGCGACTTTCATCACCTGTGCGTTACGGGTTAACACAAGTTGATGCTGATTCAATGAGCTCTCTTGCTATGCCTCTTTTTGCCTCCGCATTTATGAATGAACAGCGTCGCCCCAGCGACTGGCTGGTGCTGGCTGTCATCCTTGCCCTGCATGGCGCCATACTGATCGCACTGTGGCGCTTGCCGCAACTACCGCAAGTACCGACACTGAGTCCAGTGTTGGTCGCAACACTTATACAAACAAAGGCACTACCCCAACCCAAATCGTTGCCGTTACCGGCCCCTATTGCAGCAAAACCGAAACCGCAGCCTCAGGTAATACCCAAGCCTGCTGTCACCGTGGCAAAACCGCAGCCTCCAGTAAAGTCCAAACCCAAAGTATTGGCCACAAGGGCTAAAACCGCAGTGCCAGTGGCGCAGCCACAACCGGTAAAAACCAAGCCAAAGGAGCCAGTCAAACAGAAAAAGGCAAAAACTATAGTCAAAACGCCGGTTGCGCGACCTCAGCCGGTAAAAACCACGCCGAAGGAACCGGTCAAACAGAAAACGACCAAAACCGCAGTGCCCGTGCCGCAACCTCAGCAGACAAAGGCGACGACAAAGCCAGTCAAGCAACAAAAAACCGTTGTTAATAATACAGCAACGACAAAAGCGGTCGCAGCACCGCTGCCTACAGCTGTGGCTCCACCCAGTTATCATGCGAAATATCTCGACAACCCAGCGCCATCCTACCCTGCTCGCTCACGTCGTCTGCGCGAGCAGGGCACCGTGCTGCTGCGCGTCTATGTTGAACCTAGTGGCAGGCCAGCGCGGGTTGAACTGAAACAGTCAAGCGGCCATGCCCGTCTCGACAAAACTGCCCTCAACACGGTGAAGCGCTGGCGCTTTATCCCTGCACGCCAAGGCGATGCGGAAGTGGCAGCCTGGGTGATTGTCCCCATCTCATTTGCGTTAAGGAGCTAAAAAGTGCAGCAACAACTCGGTTTTACCAACTTCTTCAATCAACTCGACGGTGTTGGCCTGTTCCTGCTGCTGGTTCTGGCAACCATGTCTACCGCCACCTGGTACCTCATCGTCATTAAGTCACTGCGACAATTACGTATACGCAAGCACAAGCGCGCCTTTCTGAACTGCTTCTGGGAAGCAGCCAACTTCGACGATGTGAGCCACTACTTGCATGACACAGGGATACATGACCCCTTCTCACACCTCACTCACCATGGTCTACGTGCCGTCGATCAATATCACAACCGCAGCGGTAACCGCTTGGTCGAATCGGGGTCGGCCGATGAGTTTCTAACGCGCGCCCTGCGCCGTGCCATCGAACAAGACACTGCACGCCTCGAGTATGGCCTAACGATCCTCGCCTCAGTCGCATCTTCTGCCCCCTTTATCGGGCTTTTCGGCACTGTTTGGGGCATCTACCATGCGCTGGTCACCATCGGCATGACGGGCCAGAGCGGTCTCGATCAGGTGGCCGGCCCGGTGGGCGAGGCGCTGATCATGACGGCACTGGGGCTAGCGGTCGCCATTCCGGCAGTACTGGCCTACAACGCCTTCGCCCGCGCCAACCGGTTACTGCTGACCGAACTTGACGGTTTTGCCCACGATCTATTTGCCTTTATGGCCACCGGTATCCTCAGCGATCACCGCCTGCCAACCAAGGCTGCACTTAAGTCTAGGGGCGCCTAATGTCCTTTGGCGGGTTTTCTACCGGACACAGTAGCCAGCCAATGACGGAGATCAATATGGTGCCGCTCATCGACGTAATGCTGGTGCTGTTGATTATCTTTATGGTCACCGCGCCGCTGCTAACCCATTCCGTAAAAATCGATCTGCCTCGTGCCGCGAGTACCGAGGAGGTTCCCAAACCTGGCAACATCGAACTGACCCTGGATGCCCAGGGACAGGTTTACTGGAACGGCCAGGTTGTTCTCCAGCAAGAGTGGCAGGCGAAAATGGCTGACGCTGCTAAGACCACGCCTCAGCCCGAAGTTAGAATTCGTGCCGACGGTGAACTAGCCTATCGCAAAGTGGTTCAGGTAATGTCCGACGCCGCCAGCGCCGGACTCTCACGCATTGGCTTTGTCACCGACCCACGTCAGACGAGGGAATCACCTCAGCAGTAATCGCGGTAGCGTTAGAAATTCTGTGTCATTTTGTTAATAGGCTAAAAAAAGGAAATGATACCTGTCTAGAAACACTGAAAACTTTGATTTTGATACCGCACTTTCTGCCCTGCAAAGCGGTCAGGCTCTGACCGCAAGGATGGGGTTTTAACGCCTCTTATCAAGCAACTCACCGAGGCGGCTCTGGCTGCGGAGCTGGAGGCTCACCTTGAGCCTGCCGGAACTCCAATCGCAAGAATGGCGTAACCAGAAGACGATTAAGTCCCCGTCCGGCAGCTTTGAGCTTGATACACCGCGTGATCGCGTGGGGTCTTTTGAACCCCAACTCGTCAAGAAGTACCAGACTCATTTGATCGACGAGATCGAAGGGAAAATCCTGTCCATGTTCGGGCTGGGCATGAGTTACCGTGATATTACTACGCATATTGCCAAAATTTACGCTCGCTGACCACCAAGGAGAGCGAAGCGAAGGCGGTTAATTGCCGTAGAGCCACTGAGGTAGTGCTGCGTAGCCAGCGACGAGCGTGCGATGTTGTGGCGTAGCAGCACGAATGCAGGGCGGTCGGTGCAAAAGGAATCAGTTGTCGCGTAAACGAGTCGATTTTGCACAGGGAAGTGCAAAACCTATCACGAGATAGCGACACAATCGGGTACTTCGGCATGAAGGCACACATTGGCGTCGACAGCCAAAGCAAGCTGATTCATTCTGTGGTGGCTACTGCCGCGAACGTGCACGACAGTCAACTGCTGGGTGATTGACTGCATGGTGATGAGACTCGCGTGTGGGGTGATTCGGCCTACACTGGGCAAGGTGAGGTGATGCGCCAGCATGCGCCCAAGGCGAAAGATTTTACGAACAAGAAAGGCTTTCGCAACCGTCCGCTGAGTGACGGGGATGCTGCCAGGAACAAAATCAAATCGAGCGTGCGGGCGAAAGTCGAGCATCTCTTTTTAATCCTTAAACGGATATTTGGTTTCACCAAAGTGGGTTACCGCGGCTTGGATAAAAATGCGAACCGACTGTTTGAGGCCTTCGGTTTGGTTAATTTATACCTGGCGCGCCGGCAGTTATTGCGACCGACATAGGCAAGGTGCCCCCGGCGTTTGTCGCGGGCATCGAAATTCGGCATCCGCCGCAAAATGAATGAACAAATCGTCTCGAATACGAGATGTTTTTACAAACATTGGAATGCAAAACCATAAATACGCTTGAATATAGCTGCCTGCGTTAATTGATCAGAGC
>NVRQ02000030.1 GCA_002400905.2 Gammaproteobacteria bacterium
TGAAAATACAAACCCGGCTCAATCAAAGGCCTCGAAAATTACTTGATTTTAGAACGCCGGAAGAAGTTTATACTGAGATGGCGTTAGCAGCATAAATTGGCGTGGCGCACTTATGACTAAAATCCGCGAATTTAGACTTGGGCTCACATAAGCGCATTTTAATTTCTGGTGGCACTGGCTTTGTTGGTAGCGCACTGATACACGAACTTCTTTATAAACGTCATTCGATCACTCTACTAACACGCGACCCTATTGCTGCGAGCATCCAGTTTAGTGGCAAACTGCGAATGATTAGTAATCTGGATGAACTTTCCGATTCAGAACAATTTGATATCGTTATTAATCTTGCTGGTGCCTCTATTGTTGGTGGACGCTGGAGTTCTAAACGAAAACAAATATTGCTTAATAGCCGTTTAGACGTCACTGAAAGTCTGTTGGCATTCTGTCGCAGAGCAGAACATCTACCAACAACATGGATTCAAGCATCAGCAATTGGTTATTATGGTACAAATAGCCAAGACAATGTTAATGAACGCTCGCCTGTCGGTAATGGTTTTGCTGCCGAGCTTTGTCGACAATGGGAAGAAAAAACTGAGGAACTCTATCAATTAGGCATAGACCGAACCGTAATACGTTTTGGTTTAGTGTTTGGTAGCAGTGGAGGCTCATTACCCATGATGCTCGCGCCTTTTCGCCTTGGGTTGGGTAGCATTATGGGCAGTGGTAAACAAAACCTCGCATGGATTCATATAGAAGACTTACTTTGCGCTATCGCCCTTTGTATCAAGGACTCTAGTCTTGAGGGCATCGTTAATGCGGTTGCACCGGATTGCCCAACCCACGAAGAATTTGCCTTAGCGACGGGTAGAGAAATGATGCGTCCTGTTGTTCTACGCATCCCAGAAACATTACTACGTCGCTTGCTCGGAGAAATGTCTGGTTTATTTGTTCACGGCCCGCGCGTCGCTCCCAACCGGCTCATCGAAGCAGGCTTTAACTATCGTTTCGCTGATCTACGTTCTGCATTAATGGATTTAACATGATACATTCAACAGATAATACCAATTCAAATAACGATGCTGAGTTAAAATTCTCATCAGAAAAATCGTCTGATAAAACCATCAGATTTGTCGATGTGCTTCGTCGACACTTATCTGAAGAAGATTGGCAACTATTGGACGAATCAATTAAAAAACGCTTTTCTAATACAAATAGGGGTAACCAATCTCTACACTTCTCTGGATATATGCAATGGGTCTATTGCTCTCTCTATGGCAAGTTAATCGCTACCTTACTAGGTAAAGCATCTATTCTGCCATCACAATGTGATAGAGATAGTCTCTTTAGCTTCACTATTAATATGAAAAATAAGCACATTCGCAAGCGACGAGAATATCAATTAACAGATTCTCCGCCTTTCATTTTTGAGTCCGACTTCAGTGAACAACCACAGTTGCACGAAGAGTTTGACGCAGGATTAGGAATGAATTTACATCTTAAAGTCACTAAAGCGACACTATGGTTCGTGGATGCCGGGTATTTTCTTCGTAAACACCGATGGCGCTTGCGATTGCCACGTTGGCTCATTGTAGGACGATTTGAACTCATGCATCGCAATTTAACAGCGAATAAATTTCAAATCATTATTCGTGTCGCGCACCCCTTATTCGGTACTCTATTTTATCAACGAGGTGAGTTTACGCATGAGATGAACCAGATTAGTACTTAATGGATATTCAAGATGAAAAAAATGATAGGCCAATCATTATGCTGTCCCATCATTTACTAAACGACCTATTTAGTCGATGCTGAAATATACATTGCAGACATTTATACTACCGTTATAGTGTATCTGAGGAAGAGGGTTTTTAACTCGACTTTTATTGGTAATAAATTTTTAAGCCAAAAAACACCCTCCCTCATCCACTTTTTAAAGTTGAAGCCAGCGGCTGCCATAATCAGGTTTATTTGATCTCCGGCAAAGCCTTTAAGAAAGTTTCTTTTTAATCGATGGTCACTCTTTAAGTGACCGATCACCGGCTCGATTCCTGCGCGCCGCCTAAAGCGTTTTCTGGCCAACTCCATTGCATCCTTTGCTGCGTTTTTCCGTGCAGGCTTTGGCGTTATGATCTGTGTATCATTCACTTTTGATTTCCCACGGTAACCTCTATCGGCTATGCCAACCGCAGGGACGCGACCTAATAATCGTTGAACTTGTGACAACACTGCCGATACGGTATGCCCATCAAATATGTTTTTTTCAAAGGCAAGGGCGCCAATGATAATGCCTGAGTCTCGGGTCGTGGTTATTGATGCTTTCGTGCCAAATTCGTATCGTTGATGCGCTTTACCTTTACTCATGCAATAAACATGAGGCTCGTGAAGGCTGTATAGCTTGTTTTTATCTCCGCGCTTTTGTGACAGCATGCGTAGGGATAATGATAACTTTTCGTGATAACAGTGAAGCCGCTCCAGTGTGATTTTACGCTGTATTTCTCGAAGCAATCGACCACTGATGGTTTTTAATCGCTTCACTGCATTGCGCGCTCGTTTACGATTCTTTGGGTGCCCCGCAAAACGGGTGAAAAGTTTCAGCCGCTTCACTTCTTTTTCATAAGTGCGCGTCAGTGTTATCTTTTCTGTTCGTGCAATCTTTAGTAAGTGCTTATGAATTTTCTGGTATTGTTTTGCATCGGTTGGAAACGTGATGTTTTTTTCTTGCACGGTGGTGTCAATGCACATTTCATCTTCTGTTATTTTTTCATGATGCAGTGCGATGGATACCGACAAGATGGTTTCATGTCCCTTACTTCCTATGCGGTTTCTGAATTTGGTTAAGCTCGTCGGATCACAGGGGACAACCACTGAAATTCTGCTTCACCCGTAAATGCCTGGTAATAAGGGTCTTGTACCCAGCGTTGAACCAGAACTTCATCGGACAGGTTTTCCATGTGTTTTAAAATGGAGAGCCCTACCATCAAGTGTATGTGTTTTGAGGGTTTTCCCAAGTGTGAATACAGCGGTGAAAATTCATCATCAAAAATAGACCAGTCTATTTGATTCGCAAGGCGCAACAGTGGATGTTTAGGGTTGAGTTGATCGATTAAATCAGCAAACAAAAAATTACCCTGCTGGTGATTACGGCTTTTTGGTTGGCTCAATGGGCACCTCTGATTCGTCCAGTTTTTTCTTGTTTTAACGCCTTTTCTGGACGTTTAGTCTATCAAATAGCAGCGATTAATGTTTATATTTCAGTGGGTTATGAGTATTTCAGGGGCGACTAAATAGTGGGCACACAGTCACCAGCTCTGGCAACAGAGCCAATAGATAGAGAGAAAAACTTAGAGCTTAAAAGGAGACTTACAGAACTAAGATATTGCTAAACAGAAAATGAAGAGCCACAACCACAAGTAGTGGATGCATTAGGATTACGAATAATAAAATGTTCGCCGTCGATACCCGTCTTATAATCGATTTCAGCGCCAACAAGATATTGCATACTCATCGGATCAACCAGCAAGGTCACACCAGCGTTCTCGACTTCTACATCACCGTCGTTAACGGCCTCATCGAAAGTAAACCCATATTGAAAACCAGAGCAACCACCACCGCTAATAAACACGCGCAGTTTCAAAGCATCA
>NVRQ02000031.1 GCA_002400905.2 Gammaproteobacteria bacterium
ATACGCTAGCGCGCATTGGTCAAACCCAACCTAAACTATTTCATCGAGGGTTCGAATGTGGCACGTCATACGGATATAACATCACAATATTTCTCTAGTTTTCTAATATTGGCGGAGAGAGAGGGATTCGAACCCTCGATACGGATTAACGTATACACACTTTCCAGGCGTGCGCCTTCAGCCACTCGGCCACCTCTCCACACTACAGATTGTACGCGTTTACTGCCTAGAACTCGGCACGTTGCACCGATGGGTCTGGCACATTGCACCGATGGGTCTGGCACATTGACCAACGCGACCGCTTACGCTACCGTAAGCGCGGATGCAATAATAACGGAGGAGCACTCAGTTTGCCACGTAAGAAATCAACTAGCCCCGACTTTGAACAATCACTTAATGAGCTAGAGACCCTGGTTGAGCAGATGGAACAAGGCGATATCAGCCTTGAACAATCACTTGAACTCTTTGAGCGCGGAATAAAGTTAACGCGCAACTGCCAGGAATCACTAAAAAAAGCGGAACAGCGAGTGCAACAACTCGTTGAAAAAAATGGCGATAGCGAGCTTGAAGACTTTGCTGACGCGAGCGAGGACAGTAACGCTGAACCCTCTGAATGATTTAATGCGCCGCTATCAAGAGCGTGTTGATACGGCACTAGCTCAATTTTTACCCTCAAAAGAGCTCACCCCAAAGCAACTGCATGATGCCATGCACTATGCAGTACTTGGCGGCGGTAAACGTATTCGTCCCGTTTTGGCCTATACCACTGCCGAGTGCCTAGGCGCTAACCTGGCTGACGTTGACGCAGCCGCTTGCGCTGTCGAGCTGATCCACTGCTATTCATTAGTGCACGACGACTTACCCGCAATGGACGATGATGATCTACGTCGTGGACGCCCTACCTGTCATAAAGTCTATGGTGATGCCATGGCGCTATTAGCTGGCGATGCACTGCAATGTTTTGCTATCGAAATTTTATCTCATGGCGACCTAGACCAAAATCAAGCACTGGTGCGCCTACAAATGATTGCCACTATTTCTAGCGCATCAGGCTCTACCGGTATGGCTGGCGGACAAGCAATAGACCTCTCAGCAGTAGGTAAACATTTAACCATTGAACAGTTAGAACAAATGCATCGCTTGAAAACCGGCGCATTAATCGAGGCAAGTGTCACCGTCGGTGCTTTGGCTGCCAACTGTAATCAAGCCACTATGAACGGTTTAAAAACCTATGCCCAATGTATTGGTCTCGCCTTCCAAATACGCGATGATTTACTCGACATCGAGTCAGACACTGAAACCCTAGGCAAACCCCAAGGCTCTGACCAGGCACAAGACAAGCCTACTTACCCATCCTTACTCGGTATTCAAGGTGCTCGAGATATGGCGCAGCAAATGCACAAACATGCATTAAAAGCGCTAGAGCCTCTAGGCGATCATGTTGACCCATTACGCTGGCTTTCTAGCTATATCGTAGAACGCTGTAGCTAACCCACAAACACCCACCAGAGGGACTATCAGGGGTGCTATAATCGCCCGACATAATACGCCGAAACCAGGTTTTACTAAGCAGCAATATGTCCGATCGACCACCGAATTCCACCCCCTATCCTCTACTCGATCGCGTTAGCAAACCTGAGGATTTACGCCAACTCGCGGCAGGTGAACTGCCTCAGCTAGCCGAAGAATTAAGAAGTTTCCTCATTGATTCTGTTGCTGAAACAGGAGGCCATTTTGCTGCCGGCCTCGGTACAGTCGAGCTAACTGTCGCACTGCATTACATCTATAACACGCCCTTTGACCGCCTAGTTTGGGATACCGGCCATCAAAGCTACCCTCACAAAATTCTCACTGGTCGCCGTGAACGCATGCCTAGCTTGCGTCAACATGGCGGTCTATCAGGCTTCCCCAAACGGGATGAAAGTGACTACGACACTTTCGGTGTCGGGCATTCCAGCACCTCTATCAGTGCTGCAGTCGGCATGGCCATTGCTGCACAACATGAGCAACAAAACCGAAAAGTTGTTGCCATCATTGGCGACGGCGCGTTAACCGCAGGCATGGCATTTGAGGCGCTCAATCATGCCGGTGATCTCGACACTAACCTGCTTGTCATACTTAATGACAATGAGATGTCAATTTCTCCTAACGTCGGCGGTATGTCGAACCATTTAGCTCGCATTCTCTCTGGCAAGCTTTACGCAAGCGCGCGGGAGGGAAGCAAAAAATTGTTAGGCCGTGTCCCACCCGTATGGGAGCTAGCTCGTCGTGCAGAAGAACATGTTAAAGGCATGGTAGTGCCAGGCACGCTATTCGAAGAATTAGGCTTTAACTATATTGGCCCTATCAACGGTCATGACCTTGATGTGTTAACACGAACGTTAAAAAATATGCGTCAAATGAAAGGCCCTCAGTTTTTACATGTCGTCACGAAAAAAGGTAAAGGCTTTGAACTCGCCGAAAAAAACCCCACTAGTTATCATGGTGTCTCACCCTTCGATCGTAATACGGGTAAATCAACTGCTGCTAGCAGTAGCATAAAGAAAAAATCATTTACCGATGTCTTCAGCGATTGGGTCTGCGACATGGCGCAACAAGACCAACAACTCATGGCCATCACTCCTGCAATGTGCAGTGGCTCAGGCTTAGATGAGTTTTCAGAACGCTTTCCAGATCGTTATTTTGATGTGGGCATTGCCGAGCAACACAGTGTCACCATGGCGGCCGGTATGGCATGCGATGGTTTAAAGCCTATTGTCGCTATTTATTCTTCATTTCTACAACGCGCCTATGATCAGCTGGTACACGATGTCGCGCTGCAAAACCTACCTGTCTTATTTGCTATAGACCGTGCTGGACTAGTTGGCGCCGATGGCGCCACACATACAGGCAACTTAGATATCAGCTTCTTACGTTGTGTTCCCAACATGACCATCATGACACCAGCCGATGAAAACGAATGTCGACAAATGCTCTACACTGGCTTTCAACATAATGGCCCCGCCTGTGTACGTTACCCACGTGGTAGCGGCGCCGGCGTTGAAATTCAAGAAGCAATGCAAGCTATCCCTATTGGCACCGCTGAAATACGCCGCCAAGGCAAGGACATTGCCATCCTTTCATTCGGCACCTTACTCGATACCGCCTTGGCCGTCGCTGAAGAACTCGATGCAACCGTTGTCAATATGCGTTTTGTAAAGCCACTCGATGAAGCACTCATTGTTAAGCTCGCTGCGCAAAACCACACCCTGGTCACTATCGAAGAAAACGTCGTTGCTGGCGGAGCAGGCAGCGGGGTCAATGAAGCCCTTGCATCTCACCGATTAACACCCCATATACTTAATATTGGCTTGCCAGATCATTTTGTTGAACACGGCACCCAAGCTGAATTATTACAACAATATGGTCTTGATCGTGATGGAATTCACAAACAAATCACTGAGTTTATGACATACATAGGTTGCCAAAGTAATAAGGCTAAGGTAAAGTCTGTTATATAAAACCCGACTAAATTAGTCAGGTACTCTCCTTTTATTTTTCCGACAGGAAACACTAAACATGGCCCTCGACTCAGATAGCAGCAGCGTAGATACCATCGCTGACGTCCAAGCCACACCTGATACACGACGCATCGACATCAACAAAGTCGGCATTAAAGACATACGTCACCCAGTGCGCATTCAAGATCGCACTGGCGGAGAACAACATGTCGTCGCCACCTTTAATATGTATGTGCATTTGCCGCATAATTTCAAAGGCACACACATGTCACGTTTCGTTGAAGTATTGAATGAACATGAGCGTGAAATCTCTGTTCAATCTTTCCGTGACATTATTAGTGAAACAACTGAACGACTTGATGCCAAAGCCGGTCATGTTGAAATGCGCTTCCCATACTTTGTTGAGAAAACCGCACCTATTTCTGGCGTAAAAAGCCTCCTCGATTACGAAGTTACTTTTATTGGCACCAGCAATAATGGCAAAATAGAATTTTGGGTAGAAGTGGTTGTCCCCGTTACCAGCCTGTGCCCTTGTTCGAAAAAAATCTCCGACTACGGCGCGCACAATCAACGTTCGCATGTGACGGTTAAAGTAAAAACAGGTGAGTTTATTTGGATCGAAGAACTCATCGACTATGTCGAGTCAGAAGCATCGTGTGAGCTTTATGGCTTGCTTAAGCGTCCCGATGAAAAATATGTCACCGAGCGTGCCTACGATAATCCGAAATTTGTGGAAGACATGGTACGTGATATCGCCATGCGCTTAAATGAAGATGACCGCGTACTTGCCTATACCGTCGCCTCAGAAAATTTCGAGTCGATTCATAATCATTCCGCTTACGCCTTAATTGAAAAAGATAAACAAGCTGGCTAATTATCTGCAAGTGGGTGGCGTCGCCACTCGCTTATAAAGCCGGCAGAATATAAGCGATCAGTGCCAATACTACTGCGGCATAAATACCTGCCAATACATCATCAAACATAATACCAAAGCCGCCGTGCACACTACGGTCAATCACACGAATAGGCCACGGTTTCCAAATATCAAATAATCGAAATAAAGCAAAGCCCATCAGCGCCCATAACCAATCATTAGGTGCAAACGTCATGGTGATAAGATATCCCACCACCTCATCCCAAACTATCGCTGGATGATCATGAACACCCAAGGCATCCGCCGTGTATTGACATATCCAAATACCGGCAAGAAAACACACTACGGTCACAACAATATAGAACGGCAGGGATAAATCTAGCGTAGAGAGCAGCCAATATAAACCGACGCCGATCAAGGTGCCAAACGTGCCTGGTGCTTTGGCAACAAGACCCGTACCAAAACCTAGGGCTAAGGCATGAATGGGATTTTTTAATAAACTTGCAGATAGCACGAAACTAAACCCGACTAACTAAAGTGATCATAACCGCGCTGCTCCAATAGACTGGCATCACCATCAGTATGGACACCAAACAGCCCTTTCTCTCGAGCAATAGTACCAATTCGGTAAACGACACAATCATTCGCTTTCATTTTTGATAACATCGCATCCTGTTTATCTGTCGGCACCGTAAAACATAGCTCATAGTCATCACCACCATATAGCGATCTATTTTGGCTTTCGCTTTCGCTAACACTCTTTCGCATTGCATCTGACACGGGAAGATCATCAAGAAAAATTCGCGCGCCAACATCGCTGCGTTGCAAAACATGAGATAAGTCAGCCACCAAACCATCAGATATGTCTATTGCAGCATTGGCAAACTCTTTTAACAAGAGGCCTTCTTTAATCCTTGCTACGGGCTTATGTAATTTGTCACAACACGCAGTAAGATAAGTTTTATCAATAGTTCTATCGCCTTTCAGTAACTCTAGCGCTAAGCGAGCATCGCCCAGCGGACCGGTAATATAGATACCATCACCCACCTTTGCGCCATCCCGAAGCAAGGCTTTGCCTTGCTCAACAATACCGCAGGCTTGTATCGTAATCGTCAGTGGACCCCTTACCGTATCACCACCCACCAAGGCAACACTGTACTGTAATGCTAGATCGGTAAGCCCACGAGAAAATGCTTGCAACCAAGACTCATCGATTTCGGGAACCGCTAGAGACAAAGTAAACCAAACGGGAGTTGCCGACATCGCGGCAAGATCACTCAAATTGACCGCCAATGATTTATAGCCAATCAATTCAGGCGCTGTGTCGGCAAAAAAATGCACATCAGCAACTAACGTATCAACAGTAGTGACTAATTCATAACCTGCTGGGATAGAGGTTATGGCCGCATCATCACCTACGCCAAGCTTAACGAACTGATTATTACCAAGGCCAGTAAAGTAGCGCTTAATCAGATCAAATTCTGACCGCGAAGATGACGTAGGAGATGACACAAGAATCAGGAAGTCTTGGCAAGCTCGATTTCTTCAGCACGGTATTTACCCTTAAGCTGGTCAAGCACGCCATTGATATATTTATAGCTTTCTTCTGCACCAAAAAGCTTTGCTGCTTCAATCGCTTCGTTGATTACGACGCGATATGGCACATCGGGTCTGTGCTCTAATTCATAAGCACCGATACGCAACACTGCGCACTCAACCGGGTCAAGCTGTTTAATTGGGCGATCAAGTAACGGCGACAATGCTGCATCTATAGATGCAACATTCGCTGATACCTGAGACACTAACTCTTCAAAGTATTCTGTTACCGTTTCATTCATTTCTTGGTCGGTAAAAAATCGCGCGACGATATCATCACGATCTTGACCCGTAATCTGCCATTGATATAAGGCTTGTACGGCCAGATTTCTCGCCTTGTGACGCGAGCGTGTTATTGATGGGGCTTTAGCCATGGTTTTACTTAATCTTCCAATTGCGCAAGCGCATTAACTGTTTCAAGCGCAGCCAAGGCAGCTTCTGCACCCTTGTTTCCTGCTTTAGTGCCAGCACGCTCAATAGCTTGTTCAATACTATCAACCGTCAATACGCCAAAACCCACCGGGATATCGTAAGACAGTTGCACATCGGCCAAGCCGCGCGTGCAACACCCGGCAACAAAATCAAAATGGGGTGTACCACCACGAATTACCGCACCCAGAGCAATAATTGCCTGATACTCACCACTCGCTGCCATACGTTTTGCTGCAAGCGGAATTTCAAATGCACCGGGAACATACAGCACTTCTATATCTTTTTCAGAGACACCATGCCGTTCCAAAGTATCGATTGCGCCGGCTACTAGCTGACCAACAATAAATTCGTTAAAACGGCCCGCCACAATACCGAAACGTGTGTGCTTCGCTATAAGATTACCGCGCATAGATTTAATCGTCATTGTTATACCTTTCACTATCTAAGTAGCATCATTGCTGTCCCGTTAACTTTTCCCCGTCATTCCGGCGTAGGCCGGAATCCAGTGGTTTCAACGACATTCTGGGTTCCGGCCTACGCCGGAATGACAGAGGAGTATTATTGATTTTCATGTCTCTAGTACCTCAAAATAATCTAATCGCTAAGCATTTCGCCCGTTGAACAGCGATATATTTCAAGTTAACGGGACAGCACTGAAGTAGCATCTAAGTAATTTCATCACATCAAAGGCCACGTGGCACCCCTAGGGCACGTGGCACCTGACGTAATCAATCACTTCTAAACCAAAACCTGAAAGCCCATGAAAACGCTTTGGTGAACTTACTATGCGCATACGGCTAACACCCAGGTCGACCAACATTTGTGCACCCACACCATAAGTTCGCACATCATTGTAAGCCGCCGAGTCTTTATCACTGTCATTTTTCTTATTCAGTGCTTCAACCCGCTGATCAAATGTCTTAGCACTTGTATCATGCGCGAGAATAATAACAACACCCGGTTCTTTAGAACTTGATATTGTTTGCATCGCCTTATGCAAAGGAATACCGGCACCGGCCATATCAAGCGATAAAATATCGTTAAACGTATCTTGCACGTGCACACGTACCAACACGGGTTCATCGGGTTTGATTTCACCCGAGATCAAGGCAAGATGCGTGTCCTCGGTAATCAGATCACGATAAGCAACCAGCTTGAATTCGCCAAATTCAGTTGGCAATACAGATTCCGCACCACGGCTAATTGTTTTCTCATTATTGAGCCGGTAACTAATAAGATCGGCAATAGTGCCCATTTTTAAATCATGTTCTGCAGCAAATATCTCAAGATCAGGCCGTCGAGCCATAGTGCCGTCTTCATTAAGAATCTCAACGATGACCGCACTCGAATCCAAACCAGCTAAACGCGCTAAATCACAGCCCGCTTCTGTATGACCTGCCCGCGTTAGCACATTGCCTGGTTGCGCCATAATGGGAAACACATGTCCGGGCTGGCGTATATCTGCTGCCGTCGCATTCGCTGCAACCGCTGCTTTGATTGTCGTCGCACGATCTGCTGCAGAAATACCCGTGGTCACGCCCGTAGACGCTTCTATCGATAAGGTGAAGTTTGTTCTCTGCTCAGCGTTCGTACTATGCACCATCAGTGGTAGTGCAAGCTGCTGGCAACGCTCAGGCGTTAAGGTTAGACAAATCAAACCACGGCCAAAACGTGCCATAAAATTGATATCTTGGGTCTCTACTTTTTCAGCCGCCATGATGAGATCGCCTTCGTTCTCACGATCCTCATCGTCCATCAGCACAACCATCTTGCCGTTACGGATATCTTCTATAATCTCTTCAATAGTATTTAATGGCATACAGCTCTGATCAAGTTGAAGTAAATAAATTTATTAATTCGTGAATGTGGTAAATCCAGCATCGACTAGCGATGCGGCGGTTAAACTGCTCGATAATTCACTTTTATCTTTGCCACTATCACTCAGCAACAAACGCTCCAAATAACGCGCGACAACGTCAACCTCAATATTAACTAAACTACCCTCCTTGTACTCTGAGATAATGGTCTTTTGCATGGTATGCGGCACAATATTAATGTCAAAACAGGCATCACCAGTTTGATTAACCGTCAAACTAGTACCATCAATGCAAACTGATCCTTTTGCAGCAATATATTTAGCCAAGCCCATCGGCACTTCAATAGTAAAGCGCACCGAGCGCGCATCATCACGCCGCGATTGTACCTTACCTACACCATCAACGTGGCCACTCACCATGTGCCCACCCAGTCGCGTACTGAGCTGCATGGCTTTTTCTAAATTAAGAGGAGCCTCGAGCCTAAGCTGGCCCAAAGTCGTATGCGCTAACGTTTCGTTTGACACATCCGCACTAAACTGGCGATCAGAAAAATCAATCACTGTTAAACAAACACCATTAACAGCGATGCTATCACCTAGTGAAACGTCAGACATGTCTAATCCGCCGGTATCAATGCGCAAACGGACATCACCGCCTCGTGCTTCATGGCGCGATAATTTTCCAACCGTTTCAATAATTCCGGTAAACATTTATTCTCTACAAATAATTATTTTAGTCATCAGCTACTCTGCGTTTTATTCGCCGGTATCGCCGTGATACGCCAATCATCGCCGACAGCACGCACTTCGTTTATTTGCAACTCAACCGACTCATCCATGCTCGCCAAAGGTAGATCAAACAATGGCCGAGCGTTTGATCCCATTAACTTCGGTGCCATATACACGATCAGCTCATCGATTAAATTTTCCTGCAAAAAAGCACCGCATAGTGTTGGCCCCGCTTCAACTAATACCTCGTTAATTTGCCGCTGTCCGAGATACGCCAACATCTTGCCCAGATCAATGCGCCCTGAATCATTTGCACACACTTCTACTGCTATACCACGGTTTTCGAACACCAAGTAACGTTCCGCTGCTTTGCTAGCCGTTACCACCATCGTCGCCCCTGGTGGCCCGTACACTGTTGCTTGCGGCGATGTCTTTAAATCACTATCCAGCACAACACGCAATGGCTGAGAATGCTCTGCCACCGGTAAATGTAGTTCATCCACTTCATCGAGTTCGCGCCACCGTACTTGCATTGTTGGCTCATCTGCCAATACGGTGCCGCATCCCGTAACCACTGCGCCGCAGTGTGCACGCAATCGTTGCACATCAAGTCGCGCGGCACGTGAGGTAATCCACCGACTCTCACCACTCTCCATCGCTGTGCGACCATCCAAACTCATTGCCAATTTACAATACACATAAGGCCGCTGGCGCTGCATGCGCGAGACAAAGCCTTTGTTCAACTGCATTGCTTGATCGCGCAACAAACCTAACTCTACATCAATACCCACTGCTTTGAGCTGTGCCATACCCTGGCCAAAGACTTGTGGATTAGGGTCTTCCATTGCGATCACCACCCGCTTCACTCCGGCTTTTATCAACGCGGCAACACACGGTCCCGTTCGCCCTTGGTGGCAGCATGGCTCTAATGTGACATAGCAAGTCGCACCGCGCGCGCGATCAGCTGCGCTTTTTAAAGCGGCTATCTCCGCATGATCGCCACCGGCTTTCTCATGCCAACCACTACCCACCACCAAACCATCGTTAACGATGACACAGCCTACCCTAGGGTTAGGCAATGTTGTGTACAGACCCTGTTGCGCCAACTCAATGGCCTGCGCCATAAATCGATGATCTTCGCTATTATAATTCAAGACTATGACCAATATTTCTCATATCATTTATAATCGGCACATGTGGGGAGGATATTTAAAATAAATGGAATTTATGATCAATTATATATATAAAATAAAAAAATATTCGTTATTTATATACGAAAGTGGAAAATGTTATATGGAGCATGGAGGTGAAATAGATATGAAACTGCAAAATTAGCACAATTTCTTGCTATCTCTCCTTTTCTAGCCCTTCTATCTCTTTTTTGAACGCTTCAATATCTTCAAAACTATGGTACACCGAAGCAAAACGAACATAGGCCACGGCATCTAAATCTTTTAACTCTTGCATAACCCAAGCACCTATCAACTTGGTATCCACTTCACGCTCTCCCTGCGTAAATAGACGATGCTTGATGCGATGAATAATATCTTCAACCTGATCAATATTGACCGGGCGCTTTTCCAGAGCGCGAAGAATACCATTACGTAATTTATTCTCGTCGAAGGGCTCGCGACGCGAATCGTGCTTGAGCACACGGGGTAAATTTAGCTCTGCTGTTTCATGCGTTGTATAGCGCTCGCCACAGGCATTACACTCACGACGACGACGCACACTGTCACCGCCATTGCCAAGACGCGAGTCGACAACCCGCGTATCATGCGCATCACAAAATGGGCAGCGCATAGATCCACACTACAGTTAGATTGGTTGAATACCTACGCAGCACGGTACACTGGAAACCGACGACATAAATTAAGCATTGCCTGTTTTGCTGCAGCAATCACCAACGCATCATCCATCGCATCAAGCACATCGCAAATCGTATTGGCCAACAGCTCGCACTCAGACTCTTTAAAGCCACGCGTGGTCACCGCAGCGGTGCCAATTCGCACCCCACTGGTAACAAATGGCGAACGTGGGTCATTGGGTACTGCATTCTTATTGGTCGTAATATTAGCTTCACCCAACGTGGCCTCAGCAGCTTTGCCGGTAATATCCTTGTCAACAAGGTCTATAAGCACAATATGGTTATCCGTACCACCAGAAACCACTTTGTAACCGCGCTCCATAAGCGTGCTTGCCATAACACGTGCATTGGCAATAACTTGCTTCTGATAATCAGCAAACCCAGGCTCCAATGCTTCTTTAAACGCTACAGCCTTCGCCGCAATCACATGCATTAGCGGGCCACCCTGGCATCCGGGAAACACCATGGAACTGATTTTTTTTTCAAGCTCTGGGTTTGATTTTGCCAGTATAATCCCACCTCTCGGCCCTCTTAGCGTTTTATGAGTGGTAGATGTCACCACATCTGCTATTGGAACAGGGTTTGGATAAACTCCAGCCGCCACTAGACCGGCAACATGCGCCATGTCGACAAATAATAAGGCGCTAACAGAATTAGCGATATCACGAAAACGCTGCCAATCGACAACACGTGAATAAGCACTAAAACCTGCCACAATCATTTTCGGTTTATGTTCAGCAGCTAAACGCTCGACTTCATCGTAGTCGATCTCATTACCGTCCTCATCGAGACCATACTGAACTGCGTTATAGATTTTGCCAGAAAAATTAACATGGCTACCGTGTGTCAAATGACCACCATGCGCTAAGCTCATGCCTAAGATCGTATCGCCAGGCTGCAATAAACCCATATAAACCGCTGCATTAGCCTGCGATCCCGAATGCGGCTGCACATTGGCGTAATCAGCACCAAATAATTGCTTAGCCCTATCTATTGCCAATCTCTCAGCGACATCAACATACTCACAACCACCATAATAACGCTTGCCTGGATAGCCTTCGGCATATTTATTGGTCAATACGGAGCCCTGCGCTTCCATAACGCGGGTACTGGCATAATTCTCAGAAGCTATCAGCTCGACATGCTCCTCTTGTCGCGTGGCTTCATCGGCAATGGCTTGAGCTAATTCGTCGTCATATCCGGCGATGGTTTGGTTGTCTGAAAACATGGGGATCCTGATATTGATTGTCTGCGAGGACGCATATTAATGTATTTAGCCACGCCCTGCATTTGCCATTAGTATTATTAATGACGCGCGCACTCACCATGCATTATAATTCAGTCATAGGTCTTATTTATGCATTTGTCGGGATCTTTTACATGAGCACCGCTGTCAAACTGGATTAACTCTGTATCTTATTGAAAAATAAAGAAATATTTCAATGGCATAAAAACTGCTCTAAGCGGTTTAGGGGAACATAACCATAAAGGGTTGCACATTCGCGCCTAGTAAACAAATTCGTTTATTTTCATAACTTGTTTGAAAACTAAAATGCATCAAATAAATCCGCTTGGCGGACATAAATTAAAGGTCATCAAAACCAACGAACCGAAGTCGATTCTTGCGCGCAAAATCATGCACCTGCTCGATGGTCTTCACCAAAGCGCAACGGGTAAGGCAATCTACGCCCATGTTCAGCGCACGCTATGCGACCTCGAATCATCACAAATGGACGTTCAGGATGGCTATGCCAACCTACTGAGCATGCTGCTTGATGCGTATGGTAAGCATCTTGCCCCTGACTCACCGGAGAAAGTCGAACTCACTCTCATGCAGATGAGGCTGACCCCTCCACTGTCAATATCGGAAATCAATGCGCTTAAAGAAATTACTGAAGAATTTGCTACCCAGCTGGCTCTATCTGAGTCTGCAGGGCACCCAGGATTTCAAAACGAGCTCAGCAATATACTCACAGGCTTAGGTTTTGCGGCCAACGAATACCACCTTCAGCCTAAACCCCCAATTGTCGAGCCGACAGCAACGGTTATCACCGCAGCAGTGGATGTTTCGACGATTCCAGAACACGCCGCCCCTGAAGGCGACGATCCTAACACGAATAACGAGGATGCCTTTCGGAAAATTCTTGAGGGTAACCGCTCACGCATTCAACGTATCCAGACCACGCTTAGCCAACAACTCAGCGATGCAATACGTCAGAGCGAGCAGTTTGGTGTGTTACTCGAACTGGAGAGAGAAGAAATTCTGCGCACTGAAACAGTCGAGGAACTATGGCAGCTTAAAGAAGCGATATTGAGCGCTGTTGAAAAGCTAACCGACGGTAACCGCAATCTCGCTAACAAATTTGACGACACACAAAACTACCTAAAGATTCTTGAAAGCGATAGTCAGCAACTTGGCGATGAGCTAGCACGCGTGCATTTATTGAGCATGACAGATGAGCTAACCGACCTACCTAACCGTCGCGCATTTATGCGTCGACTAGAAGATGAAATCGGCCGCGTACAACGTTATGGCTACCCTCTTACTTTAGCACTCATAGATCTCGACCATTTCAAAGCTATCAACGACAATTATGGTCATGCTGGCGGCGACGAAGTATTACGTATCTTTTGCCAAAAAATAACGGCCACATTTAGACATCACGACATGGTGGCACGCTATGGCGGTGAAGAGTTTGCAGTAGTGTTACCTAATACAGACCACGAAGGTGCAATACGCGCCTTAATGAATGTAAAACAAGCCGCCGCCGACACTGTCATCAAGTTCAATGGCTTTGAGTTTCCACTCAATACCTTTTCTGCAGGTATCACTATGTACCGGCCTGGCGAAACCCCAAGCAGCTTGATAGAACGTGCCGACACTGCACTTTATCGTGCCAAAGGATTAGGCAGAAACCGAATTGAAATCGAACCGCTTGACCGCGACCACCTCTAATATCCGTTATTAATTATTAGCGATTAGCTCCCTAGGCACGGCAAATCAGATCGCTACTTCAATTTTTTATTCATCAACTAAAACCAGTGCAGTCCCGTTAACTTGAAATATATCGCTGTTCAACGGGCAAAATGCTTAGCGATTAGATTGTTTTGAGGTACTAGAGACATAAAAACCAATAATACCCCTCTGTCATTCCGGCGCAGACCGGAATCCAGTGGTTTCAACGACATTCTGGATTCCGGTCTGCGCCGGAATGACGGGGGAAAGTTAACGGGCCAGCAATGAACTAAAACAATTTATCTAAGGTAGCAATGAGGCTAGTACCGCACGCTTTCTCACTCTAAAATTCACGTCACGCTGTGCATCTAATCGCCTTATTAACGACGCTCTCCTATGCTGCATTGGTTTTTATTTCAATACTCTCTTTGCGAAATTAGTCGGTGCTGATGCCGTAGTTGATATGCCACAACTTTCACAAGCCGCCACACCCCATTAGGCAGAGACCTTGAGTTCAACATGATCCACTGGTAACTCGTCGCATTGGCCTCATTGGTAATACACGCAATATAGGCGCGACATGTGAATATCAGCGTCGAAAGAGATACTACAGATAGCCTTCACATCGCCAGGCATTATGGCATCTTATTATTTATTCTATTCTTAAACCACATCAGTTTCTCTACTGCGTTCACTGCAATCGCTTACACATTAGAGTAGAAACACAGAGAACTCACCTATAAGCTTGAACCTAACAACGCCCACACTATAGGCTTTGCTTTTATTGCCGCTTTTTTATCATGACAAACATGCGCAGCAATAATAGCTCCGTCAAAAATCATTAATATTTGGTCAGCCAGCTCGCGATTCCGCGTAGAGGGCCTATCACTCAGCAGCTTAGCAATAAATTTACTGAGCACTTTTTTATGTGCGGCGGAGACAACATTGATTGGATCATCAGGATCAGTATATTCAGCACTGGCCTTAATAAAATTACAGCCATAGAAACAGCCGCCATTTATCCAGTCATGCAACGCATCAAAAATCGCTAAAACATGTTCTTCTTCTGCTATGCCTGGGGAAGATAGTCTTGATTCCTCGACATAATCGCTAAATAGTTGCATTAACTCTTCATGACGCCGACTGAGCACCTCTAGAATCAGCTCTTCTTTGCTGCAAAAGTACTTATATAGCGTAGTCTTTGAAACACCAGAGACCCGCATAATCGTATCGATACCCGTTGCATGATAACCATGCTCGGCGAAAAGCTTCGCGGCCGTATTGAGCAAATGCTCTTTACGCGGCTGAGATTTTAGGGCTTTTAAAGTATCGATTTTGATGGCTCACGACAATGAAAGAAACCTGATATCACTACGGTTCCGTTAACTAAAATTCGTCCTACCGGCGCAGGCCGGTATCCAGCAAGCCATTGAAAGACATGGATTTCGGATCAGCAAAAATGCCGTCCGGTATGACAACACTCTTTTTTTGATTTTCATGTCTCCCAAGCTTCTGTTATCCCTCTGTCTTTTATCAGTATGGCTGCTAGCTGAATTCACCGAAAGTTAACGGGATAACAGCGCCTAATTATATAAAAAATAACTTGACATGTACAGATCTGTATACTACCTTCAATCTAAAGTGTACAGATCTGTGCATACATTGATTAATCAAAAATGGAAGTGATAAAGTATGAATCAATCCAACACTCAAATTACCCAGGGCGTACATCATGTTGGACTCACCATCCCGTCACTGGCGCAGACACTTTCTTTCTTTGAAGATGTATTAGGCTTCAAAAAAGTTGGCGAAAAACCTGACTACCCCGCGGCATTTATTAGCGATGGAACAACTATGCTAACGTTGTGGCAAACCAAACCGAAAGGTGACGTAACAAGCTTCGATCGCCATCAAAATATTGGTCTACATCATTTAGCGCTTTCCGTAACGAGTAAAAAAGTATTACATGACCTGCATGCCCTGTTGATTAACACACCAGATGTCACTATTGAATTTGCACCAGAGGCCAGCGGTAGCGCAGGTGTTGAACATATGATGTGTTTAATTCCTGGTGGGCCACGCGTAGAATTTAGAGCTGAAGCGGAATAATTAAGGCTTTCACAATGCCGGATAATATACCAAAGAAAAACGCGTTCCACCCAGGTGAGCGCGCCCTCCAATCATCTATTGGTGCACTTGAAAAAATGCAAACGCTAGGTGAGCGCTTGCTGCGCACAGTCATAGTAGATCAACATAAAGAGTTTTATCCTGGCCTACCGTGCATATTCATTGGCGCACTTGATAAGTCTGACAGACCGTGGGCAACTATGGCTTACGGTGACTTAGGCTTTGTTAGTGCAAAGAGCGACACCACATTATCAATTGCGGCCAGGCCCATTGGTGAAGACATATTAAAATTACAGTTGTCAAAAAATAATGATGTCGGCCTGCTTGGCTTAAATTTCTCTAACCGTCGTCGTAATCGACTTAACGGTACTATTGGTCAATCTGATGACAGGTCGTTCTCCATAGAGGTAAAGCAAAGCTTCGGTAATTGTCCAAAATATATACAAACTCGGCACATCGACAACAACTGTAACTTAGGGGCAATAACGAACACTTCATTGTTTTCATCACTTAATAACGAAATAATAGAAGTTATCGATAATTGCGATTGTTTTTTTATTGCCAGCGCCCATCAAAAAATGAATATAGAAAGCACCACTGTTACCGATGATACCTTGGACTCAGTATACGGTGTTGACGTTTCTCATCGTGGCGGAAAAACTGGATTTGTTACCATCAATAATAATAAGCAGCTCGCCTGGGATGACTATCCTGGCAATAAATTCTTTAACACTCTCGGCAATATTTACGTCAACCCACAGGTAGGCCTTTTATTTGTTAACTTTGAGACAGGAGACCTCTATCTACTCAACGGCAAGGCCACTATTCAAAACTACCCAGAAGACGATATCGCGTCTATGGCTACCGGCCAAATTCTTCGGCAAGTCCTATTTGATTTAGAAGAAGGCATCCATTTTTCTATGAGCGGACAACTCAATTGGCCAACACTTGAATATTCACCGGTATTAGATGCCTAGCACGCCGTTTTGACAACAATAATAGCGGTATGAATAAGCATTTTTATATCACCCGCTACAATCACAATCACTTATCCTGTAAGTAAGGAGCACTTAAGGTAAAATAGCTCGTTTAGCTTACCTACTAGCCCAACGTGAACAAAAATCAACTATTACAAGAGCTCGGCCAGATACTCCCCAGTGATGTGATACTGCATCAAAAAGAAGATCTGACACCTTACGAGTGCGACGGGCTTTCAGCCTTTCGTGAGCTGCCTCTAGCCGTCACCTTGCCCGAGACTATTGATCAAGTTACAGCAATACTTACGCTATGCAATCGTCTCGATGTGCCGGTCGTTGCAAGAGGTGCGGGAACAGGTTTGTCTGGCGGAGCCTTACCGCATAAAGATGGTGTCTTACTGAGCCTTGCCAAGTTCAAGCAAATATTAAAAATCGACCCTCAGCGTCAAACCGCTGTAGTACAGCCTGGTGTGCGTAATCTAGCCATCTCTGAAGCGGCTAAGCCCTATGGCTTATATTATGCGCCCGACCCTTCTTCACAAATTGCCTGCACTATTGGCGGTAACGTTGCTGAAAATTCAGGTGGCGTACATTGCTTAAAATACGGCTTAACCGTACACAATATCCAACAAATCAAAGTTGTTACTATCGATGGTGAATTGTTAACCATTGGTGGCAGTGGACTTGATAGTGCAGGATTTGATTTGCTGGCACTCCTGACGGGTTCTGAAGGCATGTTAGCTGTGATTGTCGAGGTCACCGTTAAATTATTGCCCATACCTGAACGAGCACAAGTCATACTTGCCGCCTTTGACGACGTAGCAAAAGCAGGTGAAGCCGTCGGCAACATCATCTCCGCAGGCATTATTCCCGCCGGCCTAGAGATGATGGATAAATTAGCCATCCGCGCAGCAGAGGAATTTGTGCACGCCGGCTACCCAACCGATGCAGAAGCCATTTTACTCTGCGAGATCGATGGCACGAATGCAGAAGTCTCTGAACATATCCTAAAGATACGCGAGATCTTAAATCAAAGCGGCGCGACCGAAGTACGCACGGCAAAAGATGAGGCCGAACGTCTTATGTTTTGGAAAGGACGTAAAGCCGCCTTCCCTGCCGTTGGCTGTATCGCGCCTGACTATTATTGTATGGATGGCACCATACCGCGCAAACAATTGCCCCATGTGTTAAAAACAATTAGTGAGTTATCAGCTGAATATAAATTACAAGTTGCTAACGTCTTTCATGCCGGTGACGGAAACTTGCACCCCTTAATTCTTTACGATGCGAATAACCCCGGCGAGCTAGAACGTACAGAAGAATTTGGCGGAAAAATATTAGATCTTTGCGTCAAAGCTGGCGGATCGATTACCGGCGAACACGGCGTCGGCGTAGAAAAAATTAACCATATGTGTGTCCAGTTTAATAGTGAAGAGCTCACTCAGTTCCATGCCATTAAATCTGCCTTTGATGCGAAGGGTTTACTCAATCCTGGTAAAGCGGTGCCAACACTGCATCGCTGCGCTGAATTCGGCGCCATGCATGTACACAAGGGCAAATTGCCTTTCCCAGAGCTCGAGCGTTTTTAATCATTATGACCACACAAGACAGTAGTCTCGATCTACAAGCGCATGTTAAAAATGCGATTAAAAACAACACCGCTTTATGTATTCAAGGCGGCAACAGCAAGTCATTTTATGGGCGTACGCCCATTGGCCAAACACTCAAAATAAACGACCACTCTGGCATTATCAATTACGAACCCACCGAGCTTGTCATTACCGCGCGCGCTGGTACGCCGCTAAAAGAAATTGAATATGCTCTTTTAGAAAACAATCAAATACTCCCATTTGAACCGCCACACTATGGTAATAATGCCACCTTAGGCGGCACTGTCGCCTGCAACCTTTCAGGCCCGCGCCGCGCTGCGGCGGGTGCTGCTCGCGATTATATGCTTGGCTGCAAAGTACTCAACGGTAAAGGCGAAATTATTTCCTTCGGTGGCGAAGTCATGAAGAACGTTGCCGGCTACGATGTCTCACGGTTGATGGCGGGCGCCTTGGGAACACTTGGTGTGTTACTAGAAGTCTCGTTAAAAGTGTTACCACGACCTGAAGCAGAAATTACGCTTACCTTGGAACATAACACTGAAAAAGCCTTAGCTAAAATTATTCGCCTAGCGCAAGTCAACTTTCCCATTAGCGCGAACTGCTACGATGGTGACCGTTTATTTCTGCGTCTTAGCGGTACTGAAGGCGCTGTCGAAACCTCCAAAAAACCGATTGGCGGTGAAATCATTGAGACAGAGCATGATATTTGGCAAAAAATAAAGGAACAACAACATGGTTTCTTTATGACAGACCAACCATTGTGGCGTCTCTCCGTCGCCGCCGATACACCACCTATAAAATTAGAGGGCAAATGGTTATACGAGTGGAATGGCGCTTTACGCTGGTTAGTTTCCAGCGCCTCAGCAGAAACCATTCAAGCGGCTGCGAAAAAAATTGGCGGTCATGCAACACGCTATCGTGGCCATGACCAAAACCATATCGACGTCTTTCATCCTTTGTCACCGGCGCTATTAAACCTGCATAAAAAATTAAAACACGCTTTTGATCCACATGGCATCTTTAACCGTGGCCGGATGTACCCAGACTTTTAATTAGAAATTAACTATGCAAACCAATCTTAGCAACGAATTTAAAGATACTGCTCGCGGCCAAGAAGCCGATGACATTCTACGCAGCTGCGTACACTGCGGATTTTGTACGGCGACCTGTCCCACCTATCAACTACTCGGCGATGAACTCGACAGTCCACGCGGGCGCATCTATTTAATCAAAGAAATGCTTGAGGGCAATGAAGTCACTGCGTCAACACAGCTTCATCTCGATCGTTGTCTTACCTGTCGTGCCTGCGAAACCACTTGCCCTTCTGGCGTACGCTATAGTCGCTTAATCGATATTGGTCGAGAAGTCGTTGAAGAAAAAGTGGCGCGTAGCACAAGCGATAAAGCCAAACGTTATTTCTTACGCAAACTGATCGAAGATCCTAAGTTGTTTAAGCTTGCCATTAATACCGGTCGATTTTTTAGACCGTTCTTGCCGCAGGCGCTGCGACAGAAAATCCCAGCCAAGCAAAGACCCTTGTTTCGAACTAAAAGCAGTCACGCACGACGCATGCTAGTGCTATCCGGTTGCGGCCAAAGCGTCGTCACACCCAATACCAATACAGCCACTTCCAATGTCTTAAATAAGCTTGGCATTCAACTAATCGAACCGCAAACTGCGCTGTGTTGTGGCTCCGTCAGCCACCACATGTCTGTACCTGACGCAGCACACCAACATATGCGCCGCTTAATTGATCAATGGTGGCCTTATATCGAGCCTAGCGATGATACTGAAGGCGTAGAAGCCATTATCATTACCGCTAGCGGCTGTGGTGCGACCGTAAAAGAATACGGTGAGATGCTAAAGCACGACACTGCCTACGCTGAAAAAGCAAAACGTATTAGTCAGTTAGCGAAAGATTTATGCGAAATTATTGCAGAAGAACCGTTGGAGCAGTTTTCGACTAACACTAAACCACTTAAAGTGGCCTTCCATAGTCCTTGCACACTGCAACATGCACAACAATTGAACAGTATTGTAGAACGGATTCTAGAAAAAGTAGGGTTTCAACTAACGACCATCATTGACTCGCATCTATGCTGTGGTTCAGCCGGTACGTATTCGATTATGCAACCAGACCTATCGCAACAATTACTCAACAATAAAATTGGCCATCTCGAGAATGAAAAGCCCGATGTCATTGCCACGGCAAACATTGGTTGCCAACTGCATATCGCAACAAAGGCAGAAACTCCCGTTATGCATTGGATAGAGCTACTGAACGAGCCACTAAAATAGAGGGCGCATGACAACGCATAAGCTTATCTATAGATACCAAACCCTAAGGTAAGGTCAGCTAAACATCCAACTCAAAATAAGCTCCACTTTCAATACCCTCAATCGTCCAACTTCCCACTGAATAGCGAATCAATCTCAGCGTCGGATAGCCAACCGCTGCAGTCATACGACGTACTTGTCGATTACGACCCTCCTTAATCGTTAACGCTAACCACGAGGTAGGAATAGATTTTCTTTCTCTAACTGGCGGATTGCGCGACCAAATATTCGGTTCATCAATTAATTTTGCCTTTGCAGGCCGGGTTAAACCATCTTTGAGATCAACACCATTTATTAAAGTCTTAATCGCCTTATCATCTGGCTCACCTTCTACTTGCACCCAATAGGTTTTACTCATTTTATGTTTGGGTGATGCTATTTTATTTTGCAAAGTGCCGTCGCCAGTCAAAACTAATAATCCCTCTGAATCTTTATCTAAACGGCCTGCCGCATAAAAATTGGGCACATTAATATATTCCGCCAACGTTTCCTGGCCTTCTTGACTGGTGAACTGGCTCAGCACACCATATGGTTTATTGAACAATATAATTTTTGACATGAGCTAAAAAACTTATTGAATGATTATTCCTATAATACTTATTCTAGCATTCCAACAAGGCTATATTGATGGAGCACTCGTTACTGAGCGTCATCCCTTCGATTCATTGACTAAAATTTTATCTAAATGATTGGCAAAGGCTTGCCGGTCTTGTTGATTTAATACCGGTGGGCCACCCGTATGGATGCCGCTGGTGCGCATGCTTTCCATAAAGTCTCTCATAGTCAGTCGCCCCTTGATATTATTCGCAGTATAAAGTTCACCGCGTGGACTCAGAGCATATCCCCCCTTTTCAATCGCTTCTGCGGCCAAAGGGATATCACTCGTGACAACCAGATCCCCAACTTCGAGTCGAAGCACAATTTCATCATCAGCCACATCAAAGCCCTGAGAGACTTGCAACATCTTAATATAACGCGACGGCGGAATACGTATTGCCTGGTTCGCTACAAACGTAGTCTCGACCCCGGTACGCTCTGCTGCTCTAAATAATATATCTTTGATTACGACAGGGCATGCATCAGCATCCACCCATACCTTCATTGCTTGCCACGTATCTTTATAAACACAGTCATTTGCTTTTCTCATAAATTGGCATTTTCTTTCCAACAACGACCGCGCTAGTAACTAACAGTGCAAATACTATAGTTTTAATATCAATAAATTCATTGATGAATAAAGCTGCAGCTGCAATAGTTAAAAATGGCTGAATAAGCTGTGTTTGACTGACTCTCGCTATACCACCCAATGCCAACCCTTTGTACCACGCGGATTTTAGTCATAAGTGCGCCACATTGTAAAAAGTGGGCCAGTGGGTCGACTCACTGGTCGACTAAAACACAATGTGAGAGAACTTATGAGAAAGCCCTTTACCCATCTGGCCCAGGAAGAACG
>NVRQ02000032.1 GCA_002400905.2 Gammaproteobacteria bacterium
CCACCGGTTGAGTTGACTTACCCGCACATCAAAATGAACCGCCAGAACCCGGGTGACTTCATAGATGGTATGGGTAGCAGTAGTGTATCTATTGGCGGAGATTTCGATGGAACCATGAAGTATCATGCGTTTTCGGCTGATCTGCTTCCTGCTAATGTCGCTGCTGGTATTCCGATCTAAGTTTGTCTAGCAGGTTGTTGAAAAAGTCTCATGCGGCACGATACGGCGTTAAAATTCGCACTCAAAGTGCTCATTTACAACGCGTAAACTGCGCTTTTTCGCCAAATTTTGCCTTGTCTCGCACTCACCTGAGACTGTTTTCAACAGCCTGCTGGTTGACAGGTGAATTCGGCGCCAGCTAAGCTTGGCAAATATGTGATGCGCAATTTATTGGGCATCACTCTTACAAAGGCTGATTTATGGGTGTTTTCACGTCATTGATTAAATACTGTGCGATTGGCTTGCTAGCATTGAGTTTGTCTGGCTGTAACGCAGAGCCTAAGGTCAGCCTCATTGATCAAAACACCCTTGTCGAGCGTATCCAAAGTGCCAATGCTCCAGTGGTTATCGATGTTCGGCCTGAGAAAGAGTATGCAAAAGGCCACGTACTAGGCGCAACAAATATACCCTATAGTCACCTAGTTAAATTTCTCACTGAAGTCCCCGCTGACAAAGATCAGGAGATAGTGCTCTATTGTGAAAACGGTGTTTTTGCAGATAAAGCGATCGATTTGCTGCATAAAGGTGGTTGGCGAAAACTTTATCATCTGGAAGGGAATATGATCGAATGGCGTAATGCTGGTTTGCCAACCAGTAGGGTCAATGACTAGTTGATCAAAGAGCTCTTGAATATTTTAATTTAGCCTAGACGAATAGTCCTCTTAATAGCGTATTTATCTTATCTGCGGCGTTTATTTTTCAAGCACGTTGAGAGCTTTCTCGGCTAGCGTTGACCCATTTAATTAAGTTTGACGTATAATGGCTAATTACGAAAGCATGGCTTTATCGGGGGTTTTATTATGGGTTGGTTATTCTCAGCGCGCTTTAATGCAATTATTGCGATTATTTTATTTGCTGCGTTGAGTCGTATGTTGCCTCACCCACCCAATTTCACAGCGATAGGTGCTATGGCTCTTTTTGCAGGGGCTTTTTTGCCGATCGCTATTGCATGGTTTGTACCCGTCGCAGCAATGATTGTCAGTGATCTGGTGATTAACAATACTGTATACGCCGATTTTTATAATCAATTTGTTTGGGCTACGCCCGGTGCCGCCTGGTCAATGTTGGCAGTAGCACTCATCGCAGTATTGGGTTCTAAGCTGTTAGCTAAGGTTTCTTTGCCACGAATGCTTGGCGCAAGTCTGTCTGCATCGCTGGTATTTTTCTTGGTCAGCAATATTGGCTCTTGGCTGACTTTGGATATTTACCCCAATACCGTATCGGGGCTGATTACTGCTTATATTGCAGCGATCCCTTTCTTTGGCAATACTGTATTGGGTGATATGTTCTTTTGTGCCATCTTGTTTGGTGGTTTTGCCTTGATGCCGAGCCGCTGGCGTTCTTTTAACGTATCCGCTTAATTTAGCGCGTTGCGCTTTTCTTTTCCGCTTCAACGCGTAATGGCTTAATGCTATATTTCCTGTCGTTGGCCATTGGCCACTAAAGATAGGTTTGATTGACACCTCATAAGATGTACATATAATATATCTTATATTGGGCTTGATCAATTATTTCAACAGAGGATAGAGTAATGACTTTATACGAAAAGCTGGGTGGTGAAGCTGCAGTGAGCGCAGCGGTGGATATCTTTTATCGCAAGGTGCTAACGGATGACCGTGTTAACGGGTTTTTTGATGACATCGATATGGATGGGCAAATTGCCAAGCAGAAGGCTTTTCTGACTATGGTATTTGGTGGCCCAAATAACTATACCGGTAAAAACATGCGCGAAGCTCATGCTCCTTTGGTTGAAAAAGGCCTGTCTGACTTGCATGTTGATGTTGTCATCGAGCATCTGGGTGCCACGCTAAAAGAGCTGGGAGTGGCCGATGAAGATATCGCCGAAGTGGCCAGTATTGCCAATAGCGTTCGTGACGACGTCTTAAATCGGTAACAAGATGTCATTTAATCTGGCTTACGATGGTGAGTGTTATTCCATCGAAGACGGTGCAAGTGTGCTCGATACTTTGCTAGACCAGGGTATCGAGATACCTCATTCATGTAAATCAGGTGTATGCCAAAGCTGCATGGTTGAGGTGGTCACAGGGACGCCGACAGAGGCCTCGCAAACAGGTTTGAAGGCGACGTTTAAAGCGCTTAACTATGCTTTGTCCTGTTGCCTTGTTGCTAAGGAAGATCTCGGCGTTAGTTTACCCAACGCAGAAGATAGCGAGGTTCCTGTATCGATAATAAAAATGGAGGTGCTTAATCACAATGTGTTGCGCCTATGTTTAAAGACCAAAAAACAGCTTGATACGATTCCGGGTCAATATCTGAGTCTGATTACCTCTGACAGTTTGGCGCGAAGTTATTCCGTGGCCAATATTCCAGAGGTTGATGGGTATATCGAATTACATATTCGAATAATACCGAATGGCCGTTTGGGTGCTTGGCTATTGAATGATGCCAGGCTATGGATGGAAGTTAAGTTGCGTGGCCCAGCCGGAGAATGCTTCTACGTTTGTGAAAAAGATGAAGAGAATGATTTTCCCATGGTATTGGCGGGGACCAGTACTGGATTGGCACCCTTATATGGGATTGTTCGCGATGCCTTAGCGCAAGGCCATAAGGGAAGCATCGATTTGTTTCATGGCGCCTTGCAACCAGAAGACTTGTATCTGGTTGATGAGCTATATGATCTATCACAGCAGCATAAAAATTTTTCCTATATCCCTTGTGTGATGAAGGGTAACGATGGCGACTTTTATACTTGCGGTGATATACAGGAATTAGTAGCCAAACACGTCGTGAATAAGAAGGACGCTAGACTCTATTTATGCGGCGCACCGGACTTGGTGAATGCTATGAAGAAGACAGCATTTCTGTCTGGCATTGCCTCCAAGCATATTTTTAATGACGCATTTTTACCGAGTAAATAAATGTTGGCCTAGTGGCAGTTGTATCAAGTAACGTGAATTCAAATTGCGAGTATAACCGTTGGTTAAACCCACAATAACTGCTCGTAGATAGCGGGTGTTGAATGTCTTTTACATCAACCCAGTTTGTAGGCGAGCAGCTTCAGACATCATGCCCTGGTCCCAGGGTGGATCAAAGACAAGCTCGCAATGCACTTCGGTCACATTTTTTACTGACATAACTTTCGAATGAGCGTCATCCACTAGTATTGGTCCCATGCCGCAGCCAGGTGCTGTTAACGTCATGGTGATATTAACCTGGTTGCCACCGTCTTCTAACTCAGTCGTTTTGCATTCATAGATCAAGCCCAGTTCAACAATATTGACTGGGATTTCCGGATCGTAGCAGGTACGAAGCTGTTCCCACACTTGCTCGATATCAACGGGACCATCAACGTCAGTGATATCTTTTTTGATAAGTGTATGTTCCAAACCTAAGGCATCGGCATCTTCACCAGCGATGCGGGCAAGATTACCGGCGACATTGACGGTGAAGCTGCCACCCAGTGCTTGAGTGACTACCACCTGAGTGGCAGAGGGGATAGTGATTTCAGTACCGACAGGGATGAGAGTAGCTTTGCAATCGCGTTTGAGAGGTATCAATGTATTGAGTCCGTAGTAATGGTTATCGCAGTAAAGCTAAAGAAGAATTCAGCGCAGAAATAAACCGGCTAATATCTTCTTCATTATTATAAAATGCCAGTGATGCACGTGCGCTCGCATTGATATGGAAAAATTCCATAACGGGCATGGCGCAATGGTGACCAGCGCGAATGGCAATACCTTGTTGATCTAGCAGTTCACCGATATCTGCAGCGTGGGCACCATCGATGAGAAAGGAGAGGATACTGGTTTTATGTTCAGCTTGGCCTATGATACGCAGACCATCGATGTTTTGTGCTTGTTTGGTTAAGACATCAAGTAGATGGTGTTCATAGGCTGCGATATTATCTAAACCAATCGCGCTAAGATAATCAATGGCAGCACCTAAGCCGATGACGCCGGCAATATTGGGAGTGCCGGCTTCAAACTTATAAGGTAGGTCGTTATAGGTGGTGCCTGAAAACGATACGACAGAGATCATGTCACCGCCACCTTGATAGGGAGGCATAGCGTCGAGCAAGGCTTGTTTCCCGTAGAGTACGCCGATACCGGTTGGGCCAAACATCTTGTGGCCAGAAAAGGCATAAAAATCGATATCCAGTTTTTGCACATCTACCGAAATATGAGCTATCGCTTGTGCGCCATCGACTAAAACGGGCACGCCGTTTTGATGCGCAATCGTAATCATCTCTTCAATTGGGTTTATTGTGCCCAATGCATTGGAGACATGAACAATGGCCAATAACTTGGTACGTTCACTAATGAGTTGCTTAAACTCATCAAACAATAGTTCGCCACGTTGGTTAATGGGTATGACTTTCAGTGTCGCACCCGTACGCTGACAGAGCATTTGCCAGGGGACAATATTGGAATGATGCTCCATCGCCGTAACGAGAATTTCATCGCCTTGTCCGATATTGGCATGACCATAGCTGCTTGCGACAAGGTTTATCGAATCGGTGGTGCCACGAGTGAAGATAATCTCTTTTTCACTGGCAGCATTGATAAAGTTCTTTACTTTGGTGCGTGCACCTTCGTAAGCATCGGTGGCGCGTGCGCTGAGTGTATGCACACCACGATGAACGTTGGCATTATCTTGTTCATAATATTCGCGCAGGGTGTCGATAACAATCTGTGGTTTTTGTGTGGTCGCGCCGTTACCAAGATAAACTAAAGGCTTACCGTTCACGTCCTGTTTCAGGATAGGAAAGTCTTGGCGAAACTGGCTAATGCTTTTGAATGAATTAGTCATTGGTCTGGAAGCCTGTTGGACTTAGGACAAATCTACTGCGGGAAAGCCATTTTTGCCAGTTTCCCCGATCATTTTCGTTAAATAAACTCACTATTCGCCTCAAATGATCGTCAAATCTGACTACAAATGGCTTTCCCTCGCTACGATGGCCTAAGTCCGACAGGCTCCTGGGTGTTGTTGAGTGCGCAATTATTTGCATTTAAACGAGCTCGCTAATGAACTCACTATCTGGCAGTTGACCTATAATTAATGATGCAATTTTTTGGCGCAGCGAAGCGAGTTTGATGCGATTAACGACGTCATTAATAAAGGCATAGGTGAGTAAATGTTCAGCTTGTTCGCGTGAAATGCCGCGAGACTGCAAATAGAAAATAGATTTTTCATCAAGCTGCCCGATAGTGGCGCCGTGCGAACACTTCACATCATCGGCATAAATTTCAAGTTCAGGCTTGGTGTTGATGTCAGCAAGCTTTGATAGCAGTAAATTACGATTACTCAGATCAGCCTGCGTTTTTTGTGCGTCTTTATCGACCAGAATCAAACCGTTAAATATTGCTCGGCTAGCACCATCCATGACGCCTTTAAATAATTGATTACTATTACAGTGTGGGACGGCGTGATGCATTTTTATGTGATGATCGCTCACCTGCTTATCTTTAGTGAGATAAAGACCATTCACTGTGCACTCGGCATTCTGCCCGGCGAGAGTGATTTGCACGTTCACGCGAGCAATAGCGCCGCCCAAAGCAATCGGGTAGGCGTTGTAGCGACTGTCACGCGCTAGTTCTACCTGCAATTCGGCGAGGTGATAAGCTTGTTTTGATTCACGTTGGCAGCGATAGTGGTTTAACTCGCTGTTTGCAGCAAGTTTAATATTGGTGCGAGCAGAAGTTAGACTATTACTCTCATCATCACCGATATAGGTTTCAACGATGCTGCATTGACTGTTTTTGCCAGCAAAGATCCAATTATTGATGGGTGTAATCGCTTTGCTAGTATTCGTAGAAACAAATAAGCAATGCAGTGGTCGCTCAATAAGCGCATCGTCAGCAATGGTGATGACGGCGCCATCTCTTAGTAAGGCCTGGTTCAATGCGTCAAAGGCATCATGTGCTTTATGATCTAATTGAGACAGTAGTGCTTTGGTTTCGTCTGGCGAATTCTTTAGTAATTCAGCCAGGTTTTTTATTTCTAAACCTGCATTATCGGTAACGCTAGATAGACTTTGGTGATAAATACCGTCGACGAAGACTAACTCATCACAACCATCAAGGCGCCATTGCGCAATTTGCGCGCTGTCTATAATGGCGTTTTGCGATAATACCGGCGTAATCTGGGCAATAGAATGTGTGGCGACATATTTCCAAGCTTCGGTTTTACGTGTTGGGAAACCAAGTTCAAGAAATTGATTTAATGCCTTATCGCGGCGTTGAGCAAGCCAGCCGATATTATTACCCGGCAGCGTATCAAGTGCAGTGGCTAACTGCGGATGCCAGTCACTGGTTTGGTTTAGTGCGGCACTCATGCAGCGTCGGTCTCACTACCGGTATCAGAATCTAACCAAGAATAACCTTCGCGTTCGAGTTCAAGTGCGAGTGATTTATCGCCAGAGCGTTGAATTTGACCATCAGCTAATACGTGCACAAAGTCAGGCTCAATATAATCCAGCAGACGTTGATAATGGGTGATGAGAATAAAGGCGCGATCTTCGTTACGCAGTTTATTGATACCTTCAGCGACAATACGTAGAGCGTCGATATCCAGGCCTGAATCCGTTTCATCCAAGATAGCGAGTGCAGGTTCGAGTACGGCCATTTGGAAAATCTCATTACGTTTCTTTTCGCCACCGGAGAAACCTTGGTTAACAGAGCGGCTTAAAAAGCTCTCATCTAATTCGACTAATTTGGCTTTCTCGCGGACGAGCTTAAGAAAATCGACAGCGTTGATTTCAGCTTCGCCGCGATGTTTACGAATCGCGTTAAGTCCAGCGCGAAGAAGATAAGTATTGTTAACACCTGGAATCTCAACAGGGTACTGGAAAGCAAGAAAGACGCCTTCCCATGAGCGTTCTTCTGGTGCTAGCTCAAGTAAGTCTTGGTCTTTATAGGTGACGCTACCACTGTCGACGGTGTAGCCACTACGGCCAGCCAATAACTGTGACAAGGTGCTTTTACCCGAACCGTTAGGACCCATGATGGCATGGACTTCGCCAGCCTTAACTTCTAGGTTGATACCCTTAAGTATGGGTTTGCCATCAATGCTAACGTGTAGGTCTTTTATGCTTAACATGTGTATTCCAATAAATTTGATATGACGAAACGATTATCCGCTCTGCTTACCCAACGGCGCCTTCAAGGCTGACGCTAAGCAGCTTGCCGGCTTCAACAGCAAACTCCATGGGCAGTTCTTTAAAGACAGATTTACAAAAACCATTGACGATCATGCTGACGGCATCCTCTTCAGTAATACCGCGTTGCTGGCAATAAAACAATTGGTCTTCGCTAATTTTTGATGTGGTGGCTTCGTGTTCTACCTGAGCGCTAGGGTTGCCGACTTCCATGTAGGGAAAGGTATGTGCAGCGCAGGTATCACCAATGAGTAGTGAGTCACACTGGGTATAGTTGCGTGCGCCTTCGGCAGTTTTAGCAATACGCACTAAGCCGCGATAGGAATTTTCGCCATGACCGGCAGAAATACCTTTAGAGATAATGGTGCTACGGGTGTTTTTACCAAGATGAATCATCTTAGTGCCTGTATCCGCCTGCTGATAGTTATTGGTCAGCGCGACAGAATAAAATTCACCCACAGAGTTTTCACCGCGTAACACGCAGCTTGGGTATTTCCAAGTGATGGCGGAGCCTGTTTCAACTTGGGTCCACGATATTTTGGAATTGATGCCTGCACACAGCGCACGTTTGGTGACGAAGTTATAGATGCCACCTTTGCCATTTTCGTCGCCGGGATACCAATTCTGTACGGTGGAGTATTTTATTTTCGCATTGTCGAGTATGACTAACTCTACAACGGCAGCATGTAATTGGTTTTCATCACGCATGGGTGCAGTGCAGCCTTCGAGATAGCTGACATGTGAGCCTTCTTCAGCAATGATTAGTGTGCGTTCAAACTGGCCGGTCTTGGCTTCGTTAATGCGAAAATAAGTCGATAATTCCATTGGGCAACGCACGCCTTTAGGAATGTAGACAAAAGAGCCATCACTAAAGACAGCAGAATTCAGTGTCGAGAAAAAGTTATCACCGGTGGGCACAACAGAGCCTAGGTATTTTTTTACTAGCTCTGGATGGCTGTGTACGGCCTCTGATAGTGGGCAAAAGACAACGCCTGCCTCTGCGAGCTTTTCTTTAAACGTCGTGACCACTGAGACGCTATCGAACACCGCATCAACAGCGATGCCTGCGAGCATTTGTTGCTCGAGCAGAGGAATACCCAGTTTTGTATAGGTTTCTAATAATTTAGGGTCGACGTCATCTAGGCTCTTGGGCCCCTCTCCGGGTGATTTTGGCGCGGAGTAATAGATGATATCTTGATAATCGATAGGATCAAAACGCACCTGTGCCCAGGTTGGCTCGCTCATGGTTAGCCAGCGACGATAAGCTTTCAGGCGCCATTCAAGCATAAACTCAGGCTCACCTTTCTTTTTCGAAATAACGCGTATGACGTCTTCGCTGAGGCCGGCGCCGATGGTGTCGGTTTCGATATCGGTGATAAAGCCGTGTTTATATTGCTTATCTACAAATTCTTGTACGTCTTCGCTGGTGCTGGACATGGTGTTTTACCTGGCTGAGCGGGCTAAAGTTCAGAAACTTATTGCGATCTATAGAGACTTAAGCGTTTTAGCTGAATAAGGCTCCAAAAAACTTGTTGAGGTTAATACTTGACTAAATTAGTCAGGATTAGAATACAATCTCCGACTAAATTGGTCAAGTATTATGGGGGTGGGTAAAGTCCTGAATTATATAGGGAATTAGGTGCGGCGTCGCTTAGAAGATTACAGCCGATACAGTACGTATTCCAAACGTTGGGCATATAACGTCGCCATGACATTATTGCTGGTTTCAGCATGAATTGTCAGTCAAAGGATTTGCATTGAGTTTACACAAAGCAGGAATGTCCGAGCGAGCAATCTCAACAGGATTGGGTTGCTCTGGCGAGGAGACTCTTTGTTAAGGCATCGCGTCACGATACATGAGCACTGTAAAATATTGCGATCAATATGTGTTAATTTGAGAGGGTCTAACTCCTTTAAATTAGACTTTTCTTATGAACCATCGTCTTGTCCCTATTTTATTATTAGTTATTGGCTTTAGCCTTGGTTGGCTAAGCCGTGGTGGGTGGGAAGTTGACGATAGATCAGAGCGGCTATCTCAGGATGTTAGTCACTTACCGTCATTAACAGATCATTCTAG
>NVRQ02000033.1 GCA_002400905.2 Gammaproteobacteria bacterium
GGCATACATTTTTTTGAGGCGTCGATTTTCGTCTTCTAATTCTTTCATTCTGGCCATTAATGACGCATCCATACCGCCATACTTTGCTCGCCATTTGTAAAAGGAAGCACCGCTCATTCCATGTTCTCTACAGAGTTCGGGAATGGGCACGCCACTTTCAGCTTGCTTGATGATGGCCAGTATTTGACTATCAGAATAACGTGATTTTTTCATGTAGATCTCCTTCGTAAAGTTTACGAGAAAATTCTACTTTTGACCTCCGCTATTTATCGGGGGGATTACCATATTACTTTTGTTCTATGAGCCATTGCTACCATCCTTCAGATAATTTTTATGAACTGGCTAAGCGTTATAACGCCTTGCTAAGCGGAAAATAATGGTTGGCTATAATCGCGAAGCGGTGGCCAACTGTTATTTTTCCGTTTAAGCAACTTGTTAGGCATTTTTTTCGATTGCTCCAAAAATTTTCTTATTAGTCTCTCTATTTCTTTTGTCCCTAGCTTCAATTGCCTTCTCTGCTTTTTCTTTTTGTTCATTAAATACTTTTTCAGGTAACCATTCTGTCTGATCTGGTTTTGGCAGGTTTGCTGTAACCCGTAGTCTATTAACTACAGAACAAGCTATTAACCCTAGCTCTGAATATCTTAAATGCCTAGCCTCAAAGTACTCCTCGTAATCCGGAGGATCTGCTGCATATTCTGCGGCAGCAGATATATGCGCATTCGCGTCATTGATTTTTTCTGGTAATGTTAATATATCGTAGAGTAATTCTTGTTTTAAAGATTGCCATGAAACGTCTAAATTCATGGGCTCAAAATTTGAACTTAATACTCTAGTTTGTAAACACCCTCTTTCGTCGTATTCACCATCATCACAAACCACATCTAAGCATTTAGATATAAAGCGCTCTAAAGATGCCGATACGATTATTGCGAGATAGTACCGTTCCGTTTTTTGCTTTTTGTTAGCAAAAAAGTAGTCTTTGATTATTGACAAAACAAAACCAAGGATACCGCCGAGAATTACTGCCTGAAGTTTATCCATAAATACCTAAATGCCTAACAGTTTATTCTACAGCGGCTATGTATCACGCTGTTACTGTTTATCATTCCTTGCAGGGCATGATGATGTGCTTTCATTTTCCATGATATCAACGATTTATCTCCTTTTTTACCATTAATCACGTTAGTGATACACAGCAGCTTTGTATCACCTCATTGCTGTTGTCGCAATAAATATCTCTTTCCTGCTTTCGCGCTAAGACTATGATTTTTAACCAGTATATTCGTACGCCGCTCAATTACACAAATCTGATACACAGCCGCTGTTGTTTTTTATCGTAAAACACACTCGCCTAAGAAAGGCGAAAAACACTGGCGGAAAAAAGAACCGAAACTCTATGGATTCCCTTATCCAAGGGAATGACGGCAATGAAAGAAAACCTACTCTACTGCCCCCCCAACATACTCCCCGGCCACCGGCACAAATCTTTTCCCATTCCCATCAACAAACTCAAAAGGCACAGAAACCGTTTTCATCCCCGCATTTTTATGCACGGCAAAATGAAGATGCGGCCCTGTAGAAAAGCCAGACGACCCCGACCTTGCAATTTTAGCCCCCGCCTGAACAACATCCCCTGGCTTCACTGAAGCCGTACCACCCAAGATATGTGCATAGGTCGCGTAAGTACCATCCTCGTGTAAGACCTTTACTACATTGGCTTTATCAGCAAAGTATTCTTTGGTTCCGCTATAGTAATAATCATCTTTCACATAGATAACAATACCGGATCGCGCCGCAGCAATGTAAGTGCCAATATCCATGTCGAGATCAACGGCATAAAGGTTAGGCTCGGAGCTGTGCGAAAACCGCCCCTTAAATGACTGGGTGATTTTATGCTTGGTATGTGATGCCGAAGGGGCTTGGTAAGCGGTGCCATCATGCTCGGCATTCGGATCACCTAGCATCCAATACATCATGGCATCTGAAAAACTGTCTTGGCCCTCGTAAATCGTTTTTGTTTCATTGGCATCAACCACTATGCGAATACGCCCCTTATCAAAAACCTGAGATTGCACGATGATCTCTACCGGCGCATAAAATGGATTCACGATATTGAGAACTGTACCTTCATCACTTACCTCGGCAAATATTTCAGGTTCTAGATTTTTTTTCTTCTTGGTAATTTTTAGATTTAGTTTTTCAGACTTGACTTGAGGCTGCTTATCACCAAACACCCAGGCGCCGTTTTCATCTTTATATTTATAGATATCGCCCGCCGACGTATAAATAGGCGCCAGAAAAACCATGCACGCTAAGACTCTACTTAATTTACGCATGTACCGTCCGTTTCATTATTATGGTTTGTATGAAACCCTACTGCATCGAACGAGTCAAACCTGCTGGTAACAATTGTGACCAATATATAACGATTCATCGCAACAACGAGCAACGCTGCATGGCGAAAAATGGGGCCATTATAAGTGATGAAATGGGTAAGACCCGCCCTAGGCAGGACAGTACAAACAAACCGGAACTAAGCGAAACTAAAAAGTCTTTCGCACAACATGCGTAAGCTGTTTTTCGCCTTTTCATGACAGGGCCAATAAAACTACCTGGCTATTCTGTAGAAGCGGGAGGGGGAGGGGATCTAAATATTATTTTCAAATAAGGTGATTTTGGCTTTCGCCTTCAAGCCTTTTATCCACGCGGTGTACTCACTATTACCCCGTGCACGTTGCTGTTGATCTTTTAATACTTGGCGTTGCTCATCACTCAAGCTCGCAGGGTCACCTTCTTTAATTTCAGTCATTTTGTATAAGACAGTATCGCCATTGCGCAATTCGATACTACTGGCTTTTTCACTCGCTTCTTTTTTCTTGAAAACTTCTTGCAAAATAGCGCGATCAAGTTGGCCATCGTTACGGTGATAGAATTTAGCTTCGACCCAGGATAATTTATTTTCGCTAAGCTGCTCAGCAATATCATTGCCAGCATCCAGGCCTGCTAGTAATGCTTGACCGAGTTCTTTTGCTGCATCGTTCGCCGCTTGGTCTTTTAAAATAATGCTAATTTGATCACGCATTTCATCAAGTGGTTTCGCTTGAGGTTCTACACGATCTTTCAAACGCAACACAACAATCCGATTACCACTGATTTGCAAGGCTTCGCTATTATTACCCTGAGCGACTTCATCAGTAAAAGCCGCATCGCGTACTTGTTGGTCGCTGGCGATACCTAAACCCCGGCCACGCTCAAACAGTTCACTGGTTTTAATTTCTAAACCCAGCTCATCGGCGGCGACACTCAGGGTTTCGGGATTCTCATAAGTGGCATCAACCAATAATTCGGATCGCTCAATAACAATATCAGCAGCTTTATCACGTTTAAGTTCACTCTCAAGCTGAGACTTCACTTCGTCATAGGTTTTACCACGCTGCGCTTGAATTCCTGTCAATTTAATAATGTGAAAACCAAAGCTTGATTGAACAAGTTCACTCACTTGATCTTGCGCTAAAACAAATACAGATTTCTCAAAGGCTGGAACCATGACTCCTTTGCCGAAGAAACCCAAATCGCCACCACTGGCAGCCGATCCGGCATCATCTGAATTTTCTTTTGCTAGCTCAGCAAAATCTTCACCTGTATTGATTCGATCAAGCAAGGCTTGCGCTCTAGCACGAGTTTCCGCAGTAGCCGCTTCATCCGCTTCAGAATCAAGCTCTAACAGAATATGACTGGCACGACGCTGCTCAGCAACCACAAACTCAGCTTTACGCTCTTGATATTGAAATTGAATGTCTACCTCTTCAACCTCTATATCTGTTGTGTAGTCGTTGGCATCTAAAACAAGATATTCAATAGAGACCTTTTCCACCGTTTGAAAGCGATGGCTGTTCTCGTTGTAATAATTTTGAATCTCCTCATCACTGACTTCGACGCCAGCAACAAAACGAGCACGCGGAATAGTCAGCACACTGATTTCGCGTGTTTGATCACGTAGCCGAATAAAGGCGTCCAGCTCCGCATCGCTGACAACGCTGCTGTGTGCAACGCTACTGGCCGCTTGATCAATGAGGATAGCCCGACGTATGCGCTGCTCAAAGCCTTCTACAGACTCTCCCTGGATGCGAATCTGCTCTTCATAGCGCAAGCGATCAAAAATACCATTGATTTTAAAGGCTTCGAGTGATTGTATAGTCGAACTAAGCTGTTGATTACCGATACGCTGACCTGAGTCGCCCAATTGAGCAAGCAGGACATTTTCTTCAATCAAGCTATCCAGCGCTTGTCGCTTAAGCGTGTCTTCGCTAAAAAACGCTGGATTAAAATTCTCGCCTAACGTCGACTGTAGCCGCGCGCGAGTTTGCGAATAACGTCTATCCAATTCGTTGTCGGTGATTTTTTCGCCATCGACTTCGGCGACATAAACATTCGAATCAGGTGTTAAGTAATCCGCCAACCCCCATAGAGCGAACGTGGCGACAATACCGAGAACAATAATCCAGGCGATAACACCTGTTGCACGTTGGCGAATAAATTCAAGCATGGGAGTGTTTCAGTGTGATGATTATTGGATCGAATGGTAACCCAGATCGGAGTCGAGGCCCAGCAGTTTGCTTACTTAAAAAGTAATAAGGGCACGAGCATTCACTCGGTACCCTTGCAACTATTTACTGGCGGAGTGGACGGGATTCGAACCCGCGACCCCCTGCGTGACAGGCAGGTATTCTAACCAGCTGAACTACCACTCCTAATACTTATGGTGGGTGCTGAGGGGATCGAACCCCCGACATTCGCCTTGTAAGGGCGACGCTCTACCATCTGAGCTAAGCACCCGGTGAAAGGAGCGTTATTGTACGGCATCCTTAAAGGTCTTACCAGCCTTAAATGCTGGAGACTTTGAGGCTTTAATTTGAATGGTTGCACCGGTCTGTGGATTACGGCCTTCACGTGCTGCACGCTGCTTAACAGAGAAAGTACCAAAGCCAACCAGGGTCACTTGATCGCCACCTTTCAAGGCTCCTGAGATTGCTTCAATTGCGCCATCAAGTGCACGACCCGCAGCAGCTTTTGAGAGATCTGCAGATTCAGCAATGGCGTCGATTAGTTCTGATTTATTCACGATATATACTCCTCAGTATTTATAGCGAGTGACATTAGCATGAGCTAAGGTTTGATCACTCGGATTTGATGTAATAACCGCACACCGAAAGAATAAAACACAATCGGAGCGAGAGGGTGAGCCTTTATACCAACTAGGAAAAAGCCCTGTCAAGCAGTGTTTATGCGGTTTGGCAAGCTATGAAGCAATTATTAGCTTAATTTACGGCCCTATTTTTATTAATGTGAGCCCTTTGCACGATGGTGATTTTTCGTTAGGGCAAGGCAAAAATCGTCGAAAAAGCGCAATTTACACGAGTAAATGCGCATTTTAAGACTATTTTTAACGCCGCCATAGCGGAAAAGACGCTTCGTGCAAAGGTCTCAATGTGCGCGTATCTGGTCATCTTTATTTTTTACGCCATCAGTCCTTTTACTCAGTAATTTTTGTACTTCATCCTCACTGAGCGGCTTTGGTATATGCTGCAAAGCAATAGCAAAAACCTCATCAATCCACTTCACTGGGCGAATATCCAGCTTCTGTTTGATGTTGCTTGGAATTTCTTCGAGGTCACGTTTATTCTCTTCAGGAATCAACACAATCTCAATACCACCACGATGCGCAGCCAGTAATTTTTCTTTTAAACCACCAATCGGTAATACTTCGCCTCGCAGTGTAATCTCGCCAGTCATGGCCACATTAGCACGCACTGGAATGCCTGTTAACGCTGAAACAAGCACCGTGCACATACCAACACCAGCACTTGGCCCATCTTTAGGTATACCGCCTTCAGGAACGTGTATGTGAATATCCTTGTCGCGATAAAATTCCGGGTCTATTCCTAACATCGCAGCACGGCTACGAACCACCGTCATCGATGCCTGAGCAGACTCTTGCATCACATCACCAATCTGGCCGGTAATGGATAACTTACCTTTACCGCTTACTACTGCGGCTTCCAACGTCAGCAACTCACCGCCTACTTCAGTCCAAGCAAGACCAGTAACCTGTCCGACGTGGTCATTCTCTTCAGCGAGACCAAAACGGAAACGTTTAATACCCAAATATTTCTCAATATTGCGCGAATTAATTTGCACGGTGTCTTTTTGTTCTTCTAGTGCGGCCTGCTTAACCACTTTACGGCAGAATTTCGAAATTTCACGCTCAAGACTACGTACACCCGCTTCACGCGTGTAATAACGAACGATATCGCGTAAAGCACCTTCTGAGATTTTCATCTCGCCATCCCTAAGACCATTATTTTTCATCTGCTTAGGCACAAGGTAACGCTGAGCGATCGCCAACTTTTCATCTTCGGTATAACCCGACAAACGAATGACTTCCATTCGATCAAGTAAGGCCGCTGGAATTGAAGACAAGGAGTTTGCCGTACAGACAAACATCACATCCGACAAGTCGTAATCAACTTCAAGATAGTGGTCATTAAAGGTATGATTTTGCTCAGGGTCTAACACTTCAAGCAAGGCCGACGAAGGATCACCACGAAAATCAGTGGCCATCTTGTCAATCTCATCAAGCAAAAATAAAGGGTTCTTGGTTTTTACTTTAGATAGGTTTTGAATAATCTTACCGGGCATCGAACCTATATAAGTACGACGATGACCCCGTATTTCCGCCTCGTCGCGCACACCACCCAAAGCCATACGAACAAACTTGCGATTGGTGGCACGCGCAATAGATTGCCCTAACGAAGTTTTACCTACCCCAGGCGGGCCAACTAAACACAACACAGGGCCTTTAAGCTTCGATACACGCTGCTGTACCGCCAAATATTCAAGAATACGTTCTTTCACTTTCTCGAGACCGTGGTGGTCGGTTTCAAGTATTTTTTCGGCAGCCTTAATATCTTTAGATATCTTACTGCGTTTCTTCCATGGAATATTAACCATACAGTCAATGTAGTTACGCACAACCGTAGACTCTGCTGACATCGGCGACATCATTTTAAGCTTATTCAATTCTGACAGCGCTTTCTCATTTGCTTCTTTAGGCATCCCTGCAGCAGCTATTTTTTCTGCTAGCTCGTCAACTTCATTGGGTACATCATCCATGTCGCCAAGTTCTTTTTGGATCGCTTTCATTTGCTCATTCAGAAAGTACTCGCGCTGACTCTTTTCCATTTGACGCTTTACGCGACCACGAATACGTTTTTCGATTTGCAGTAAATCGATCTCGGATTCCATTAAGCCCATCAAACGTTCCAGTCGTTCGCGTACGTCCATCATCTCAAGCAAGGATTGTTTTTCGTCAACCTTGAGTGACATATGAGCGGCAATGGTGTCGGCCAAACGGCTTGGGTCTTCGATGCCAGACAGCGACGCGATAATTTCAGGCGGAACTTTATTGTTAAGTTTGGTGTATTGCTCAAACTGGCCCAAAATTGAACGGACTAAAACAGCCTGCTCGCGCTCACCCAAGGCATCAGCCTCTAAGGTACCAACATGCGCAGCAAAAAAATCCTCAACATCATCTTCAAAGGAATGAACTTCGGCACGCTGCTTGCCCTCAACCAGCACTTTAACCGTGCCATCAGGCAACTTTAGCAACTGTAAAATGGTTGAAAGCGTACCAATATGATAGAAATCTTCGAGCTGCGGATCATCAACGCTCGCATCTTTTTGTGCGACAAGCAACACTTGCTTATCTTTATCCATCGCCGACTCTAACGCGCGAATTGACTTCTCGCGACCAACAAAGAGTGGAATGACCATATGCGGATAAACGACAACATCTCGCAACGGCAGAACCGGGAAATATTCAGAAGAAGAATCAACTGCTTTTTTTTTGTCTTCTTTTTTCATCGCGTAGCCTACAGCTCCTATCAGTAATAGAGTCTTCCCTAAGCATTATGGGGTCGTAAACAAACAATGCAAGCTCCCACACACGCAACCTATTTCACTGGCTTACTGTGCCAGCCACAACAAAACTAGTCAGCAGATGAGTTGTTGGCGAGCTTTGCTGGCTCATCATTTTCGTAAATCAATAAAGGAACTGATTCACCAGTAATAACGCCATCATCGATAACAACCTTGCCCACATTTTCTAGCGACGGTAATTCATACATCGTATCAAGCAGGACATTTTCGAGAATAGAACGCAAACCACGAGCGCCGGTCTTACGCTCCATTGCCTTACAAGCAACAGCTCGCAGTGCATCTTCACGAAATTCCAGTTCCGTACCTTCCATATCAAACAGTTTTGCGTACTGTTTGGTAATCGCATTTTTTGGCTCGGTGAGAATATTAACCAAAGCATCTTCATCAAGCTCTTCCAAGGTCGCAATCAAGGGCATACGACCAACAAACTCTGGGATCAAACCAAACTTTGTCAAATCTTCCGGCTCAACAGTATGCAATAACTCGTTAGCTGATTTTTTATCGTCCTTGCTCTTCACTTCGGCAGAAAAACCAATACCGCCTTTTTCCGAACGAGCACGAATAATATTATCCAGACCAGCGAATGCGCCGCCGCAAATAAAGAGAATATTTTTCGTATCAACCTGCAAAAACTCTTGCTGCGGGTGCTTGCGTCCACCCTGCGGAGGAACAGAGGCAACCGTACCTTCAATTAGCTTCAGTAACGCTTGCTGCACACCTTCACCGGACACGTCACGAGTGATTGATGGGTTATCAGACTTACGTGAGATTTTATCGATCTCATCAAGATAAACAATGCCCGTTTGTGCTTTTTCTACATCGTAGTCACATTTTTGCAGCAGCTTCTGAATAATATTTTCAACATCTTCACCAACATAACCTGCCTCAGTTAATGTCGTTGCGTCGGCAATAGTAAACGGAACATTGAGCATACGCGCCAGTGTTTCGGCTAGCAAAGTCTTACCGCAACCAGTAGGCCCAATCATCAATATATTGCTCTTTGATAATTCGACTTCGTCTTTACGTGTGCCGTTATTCAGGCGTTTGTAGTGGTTATAGACCGCTACTGACAATACCTTTTTGGCGCGACCTTGACCGACAACGTACTGATCAAGAATTTCGCAAATCTCGGCAGGAGTAGGTAGACGATCATGCTCGACACCTTCTTTCTCTGCGACTTCCTCGCGAATAATATCGTTGCATAGCTCAACACATTCGTCGCAAACAAAGACAGAAGGACCCGCAATCAGCTTGCGTACTTCGTGCTGACTCTTGCCGCAGAACGAACAATAAAGCAGCTTATCGTCGTCTTTCTTGCCTTTGTTATCTTTATCGTCACTCATATCTTCAGCGCCTTGCGTTGATTGGCGTTATTTACCAGCCTTGCTTGCAACATCGACCCTACTTTCGATCACTTCATCTATAAGACCGTATTCGACAGCCTGGGTTGCACTCATAAAATTATCACGGTCCGTATCACCGGCCACTTTCTCTACAGGCTGACCCGAATGCTTAGACAGTATGCCATTCAAACGGTCACGTATCATCAAGATCTCTTTGGCATGAATATCAATATCCGATGCCTGCCCTTGAAAACCACCCAATGGTTGATGAATCATCATGCGTGAATGTGGCAAGCAATAGCGTTTGCCTGGCGCACCACCCGTCAATAACAATGCGCCCATACTGGCTGCTTGACCGATACACATGGTGCTGACATCAGGCCTTATAAAATGCATGGTGTCATAAATTGCCATACCAGCCGTCACAGCACCGCCTGGCGAGTTGATATACAAGTGAATGTCTTTATCAGGGTTGTCAGACTCAAGTAACAATAATTGCGCGACAATCGAATTGGCCATAAGATCTTCAACCTCACCAACTAGAAATATAACGCGCTCACTGAGCATGCGTGAATAGATATCCCAGCCACGCTCACCGCCACCAGGCAACTTTTCATAGACATTTGGCTGAATATTTACAGCTTTAGGTTGCAATTGATATGAGTTCTTGGCGTTTGTCACTATTTCGTCACCCTTTATTTCCATTCTGTTTATAAGCAATGATCACGCCCAAAGTCGTGTCATACCCTACATATGTTCTTTATCTAGCTATTACGCCCCATTATCTCGTCAAAGCTAGCTGTCTTTGTCTTTAATGTAGATTTTTCTACAATCAAATCAATGACTTTGTTCTCAAGCACCAAGGGCTCGATACCTTCCATACGTTCCTTATCGGAAAGCCTCATTTTTACGGCTTCTTCCGGGTTCTCATAAGAAGCCGTCTCAGCAACGATAAATTCTCTTAATTCCTTTGGCGACACTTTAAGCTCATTCTTGAGCACTATTTCATTCAAAATAACGCCTAAACGAACGCGCCTATTGGCTTCATCACGCAAACTCTCTCGCTCTACCGTCGCCGATTTGCCTTGCCTTGCCGCGTTCTCCCTCGCTCGATGCATAATGCTATCAATTTCGGCTTCAATCATCGTTTTAGGCACGTCAAACTCATTTGCTTTTGCCAGCGAATCAAAGACTTGCTGCTTTACTTGACCTCTTACCGCGGTATCCATCTCACGCTGCATATTCTCTTTAACTTCTGCGCGTAGCGTCTCAACACTACCGCCTTCGACACCCATACGCTCGACAAAGTTTGCGTCCAGCTCAGGAATAACACCACCTTCAACCTGTTTAACAGTAATAGAAAAAAGTGCATCTTTGCCCGCTAACTTTTCATCGCTATATTCGGCTGGGAAGGTAATCGTCGCATCGCGCTGCTCACCTGCTTTAGCACCAATAATAGGTCCCTCAAAACCAGGCAGCATATTGCCTGAGCCAAGCTGCAATGGGTAATCTTCTGCCTCACCACCAAGAAATTTTTCGCCGTCAATCGTGCCGACAAAATCAATCGTAACGCGATCACCATTTCCTGCTGCGCGATCAACCTTTTCCCAATTTTTACGCTGCTCGCGCATGCGATTAATCACATCACCAACTTCAGCATCACCGATATCACTTGCCATTGTTTCCAGCTCAAACCCTTCAAATTTCACGCTATCAATTGACGGGTAAACTTCAAATATTGCTGTGTAACGTAGCTCTTGACCCGGCTCAATAGATTTGTCGTCAATACGAGGGCTACCTGCAGGCCTGATGCTTTCCTGCGTTAGGGCTTCAACATAACTACTCTGAATAACGTCACCAACCACTTCATCACGCACAGCAAGACCGTAATCACGCTGCAAGATTTTTATCGGGGCCTTGCCCTGGCGAAAACCCTTAATACGGGCAGTCTTACCAATCTTTCTAAGACGGTTGAGCACTTCTTTTTCAACGTGCTCGGCGGGAACAGCCACTTTCATTTGGCGTTCTAGTCCTTCGGTGGTCGTCACTGAAACTTGCATGCAATCCTCTGGAATCTGTCTGCCTGGCTAACGCCAAGTCATTGATAATATGGAAAAATATAACCAAACCCTGCAATTAAGCTGGCAGTTATAATGGTGCGAAAGGAGAGACTCGAACTCTCACAGGTTGCCCTACTGGAACCTAAATCCAGCGCGTCTACCAATTCCGCCACTCTCGCACAGTGTAACTTACCAATCATACAGACATTGATGCTTATCTTCATCATCCCTGAGCAAATACTGCCTAACAAACAGACCTTGCTGTACAGCTCGCCAGCAAGAAGATGGTGGGCCGTGTAGGTTTCGAACCTACGACCCGCTGATTAAGAGTCAGCTGCTCTACCAACTGAGCTAACGGCCCATCTATTGAAGGTCCTCTAACGAACATACCGACAGGATTGGGGTGACTGACGGGGTTTGAACCCGCGACCACCGGAATCACAATCCGGGGCTCTACCAACTGAGCTACAGTCACCATAACTACTCGCACTTGCTAATTGGTACGCCCGGCAGGACTCGAACCTGCTACCCTCGGCTTAGAAGGCCGATGCTCTATCCAGATGAGCTACGGGCGCATTACAAGCAACTTCCTTCGGTCACACCCTAAAGGCATTATCTCAGAGCGTATCTATCAAGCTCCCCGCACCGTCAGATTATGCCAGATTGGGACACGGTGTGTTTGGTCGGGGAGGAGGGATTCGAACCCCCGACATCCTGCTCCCAAAGCAGGCGCGCTACCAGACTGCGCTACACCCCGAAACACCGTGCACTAAAGAACAACGAGCCCTTCAGCAAGGCACGGAATCATACGCTTAGACGCTCAGCTCGTCAAACTATTAGATACGCCCGAACGCTGCGGCAACGCGCCTAGCAGGCTGTTGAAAACCAAAGACCCTCAACCCACTCTTGCATTTTGCCCTACACATACCGGCTAAAAATGCTGCCTTATCTAAAATATGCCCCGGATTAAGCTGTTTCCCAGGGGCTTCCCTCTCATTGAACGGACTGCCCCTGTA
>NVRQ02000034.1 GCA_002400905.2 Gammaproteobacteria bacterium
TGCACTGGCTGTTGTTGAACCCGCTGGCTCGGGTTTAGGTGGCGGCGGTTTTTGGCTGTTACATCGCGCCAAAGATGGCTTTGAAACCATGCTAGATGGCCGCGAAATGGCGCCAGGCAAAGCACATCGCGACATGTTTCTTGATAAAGATGGCAACGTCATTCCTAGGGCCTCTATCGATGGCCCACTTGCTGCCGGCATACCTGGCGTACCGGCAGCCTTAGCGCATCTAGCAGAAAACTACGGCAATCTGGAATTATCCAAATCACTCATCCCTGCCATTCGTTATGCACGCGAAGGCTTTGCTGTTGACGTACAGATACAAAACCTTATCAAATTTAGGCAGCCCGCTTTATTAGCCTCTCCTGCTGCCGCAAAAATATTTCTAGCTGACGGAAAAGTGCCACCACTTGGCTATGAAATAATCCAAACAGATCTCGCCAACACTCTACAGATCATTGCAGACACCAAAGGTAAAGGTTTTTATCAAGGTGAATTCGCCAATATGCTTGCCAACGGTGTACAAAGCGCTGGCGGCATATGGCAAGCAGAAGACCTGATCAACTACAAACTAGTCGAGCGCGAACCGATTCACGGCGACTACTACAACATGAAGATCACCTCAGCCGCACCACCATCATCGGGCGGCGTTGCTTTAGTGACGATGCTAAATATTTTGGAAGGTTTTGACTTGGATGCTGCCTCACCGGCACAAAGAAAACATCTCATCATCGAAGCCATGCGCCGCGCTTATCGCGATCGTGCGCAATATTTGGGCGACGCTGACTTCGTTGAAGTTCCGTTTGAGCGCCTTACCGACAAAGTGTACGCATCTGGGCTACGCGCAGGTATTCACCCATACAAAGCAACGCCGAGCGCTCTACTCCCTACTGCAGTGAACAATGCAGGCAATGGCACGGACACCACTCACTTTTCAATTATCGATGCTGATGGCAATCGTGTCGCCGCCACCTTGTCCATCAATTACCCTTTTGGCTCAGCGTTTATGGTTCCCGGCACCGGCGTACTGCTCAACGATGAGATGGATGATTTTTCTGCCAAGCCCGGAATCCCGAATGTATATGGTCTGGCCGGTGCAGAAGCTAACGCTATAGAGCCAGGCAAGCGTCCACTCTCAAGCATGTCGCCAACATTCTTGGAAGATGAGAAAAATATTGTTATTTTCGGCACTCCTGGCGGCAGCCGCATTATGACCATGGTGCTGCTTGGTATACTGGAATACGCTAACGGCGGCTATGCTGACTCAATAGTTAAACTCGGCCGTTATCATCACCAATATCTTCCCGATAAGTTAATTTATGAAGCCGATGCCCTCACCGAAGCGGAAGTGAAGCAGCTGGAGGAATGGGGACATACTGTAGAAAAACACGGCAGCACTTACGGCAATATGCAAGTTGTTATTGTTGACAAAAATAGCGAAACGGTTTCCGCCGCAAGCGATCCCCGCCGCCGCGGCCAAGCATCTGTAAAATAACAGTTCAGCCCCTCCTCTTTGTGCCCCCCCGCTCAAGTAAAGAGTCTGCACTACACTGTTAATCTTGCGTGATGAATATGGCCTGCCATTCGGATTACAATGGACCACCATATCTTTATTATAGCGTCACGCCGTCATGCATTTGCTGCCCAGTCGATCATTACAACTCTCACGTTTATTTTCGTTGCTATCGCAAGGCGAAAGATTAGCCCATCGATGCGCCGCCCAACAAAGTCGACTAATGACTGCCGAAGGCAATACTGCCTACGCTAAATTTTTCAAACAACAGTCGCGACAAGAATTATTTCATGCCCGAGTATTTGATAGCACGGTACTCTGGCTGGCCAATGGCAAAGCAGCAGCTCAATGCAAGCACTTCAACACCTACACAAAAAATATAGACCGTGCCTTAGATCAGGGTGCATTAGCCGAGTCAGTGCTAGCAACTCAAGTAATACTAGAAAGCATCGGCAAGCTAGTATTAGAAGGCATTGATGTTCGCATGGAGCGACAAAGCTTCGGTTTAAAACGAATTAGGGCAACCATCTTAGCGCAAGAAGCTAAACATCATGAGTTTGGTCAAAGTGAGCTGCTAACGCTTATGCGCAACACCAACATCAGCATAACGACGATGCAACATTTATCGCAACACTATCTCGACTTAGCCAACAAAATGTTCGATGAATTAGCCCCCATTTTTGACGATCTCGGTGCTGACATAGATAGCTATAAAAAAAGGCTCGGCAATGAAGTCCCAATAGCCTTAAGAGCGAACTGCGCCTAGCCATGATCAGTATAGTCATTCCTGTACTTAATGAGCAGAAGGCATTACCCGCCACATTATCAGCAATACACAAGCAGACAGGCAGCTTAAAATGGCTTCGAGAAATAATAATCGTCGATGGTGGCAGTAACGACGCAACGTTATCTGTTGCCGAAGAATACAAAAAAAATCTGCCTAATATCAATGTCATGCATGCACCACGTGGACGCGCCTCACAAATGAACGCAGGCGCCCAAGCTGCCTCCGGACAATGGCTATTATTTCTCCATGCCGATACGCTGCTACCTTGCGATGCGGTGGAAAAGTTATATCAAATCACACAAAAACCTCATACATTTGCGGCTTGCTTTAAACATAAATTCTCAGGTCGCCATTTAGGTCTGCATTTTATTTCGTGGCTTCACAATCTGCGTTTTCGCATCACTAAGGTTATGTATGGCGACCAGGCAATCTTTGTCTCACGTTCTATATTCTTTAATGTTGGTGGTTTCCCCGAACAAAATGCCGAAGACATATTGTTCAGCAGGAAACTTATCTCAGTCTGCAAGCCAAAACTGTTAAACGCTACAGTTATTACAGATTCTCGCAAATTTGAACAAATGGGTGTTTGGCAAGCACTACGTTATGTCATCGCCATACAAATTCAGCACCGCCGCGGAAAACCTATTAGCTATTATGATTTTTTTCGAGACTATCGCTAGATAAAGCATTAGTAACTATCTAGCTGAAAATACTAGCGTTCATGGAATGATCAATGCTGGCGCATTTTATTCTCAACAAAGAAAAATTACATTTTCTAAGCAATACATTAAGCAAGCGACTGACTGTTCACCCCTATGGTGGTCATGGTGGCAATCTCACTTATCATGAAAATATAGAGCAACTATTCCAATTCTTTGGCGCAACACTGTGATCGAATTAGCATTACCTTCTCGGCCATGTTAGCGCCAACACCTATTTGTTGCACTGTGCTCAGTTTTGCTCTGCGCCTGTTCCGCTGACAGATGCAGAACTAAGAACAGAAGAATACCGTGAGCAATTTAATTTCCTCTATCGCTGCGCTCCATTCAAATCCATTAATCGACGCCTCTATAAATTCAATGGTAAATTCGACGAATATATATTTATTCCAGTGCTACGCACCTACGAAGCCGTAACACCACGATTTGTACGTAGCGGTGCGCGCAATTTCTTTGCAAACCTAAGTGATATCCCAGTGCTGCTGAATTCCTTATTACCGCTCAAGCCCGACAGTTCATTGGCCACCACAGGCAGACTTATCATTAACACGACTATTGGTATTGGCAGCCTATAGAACCCCGCTAAAAAAATAGGCTTATATCAACGCAATGAAGAGCTCGGCCAAACACTGAGACACTATGGCGTTGCCAATGGACCTTATCTTGTTTTGCCCATCCTCGGGCCATCCAGCCTACGTGATGCCAGCGGCGCCGTAGCGGATCGTTTCATCCAGCCGAATATTAACTTTGTCGGGCTAGAAGAGGTACTCAACGATGAGCCTCTTCTATTCGGCCTGGAAATCGTCAATCAACGCCATATCAACCCATTCTGCTATGGCCAGTTTAATTCTCCTTTTGAATACGATTTGATCCTCTATTTTTACCTCAAACAGCGTGAATTCCTTATTGATCAGTGAGCTACCTCACCTAGAGGTAATACTGCCGTCAACCCTTCACGCTAAAAATCCCTGCTATCCGCTTGTCTAGCAGGTAATAAGCCCTTATAATCAGCAGCTAGATTTTTAATGGTACTAGTTCTGAGGAATTCACCATGTACAATATATTTCCGCTGATTTTAATCCCTATTTTCATTTTCTTCGGTTTAACCGTATTTTTAGCTGGTTCTATGTCTGAATCAGCCATCAGTGCATCGCTCGCCGATAAAAAAGACTAAGCATCCTTCGCGACAACTCACTTTTGTCGCCCGTTTGAACTTATTTCAGCGCTGATAACCTAAGCTTAGGTTATCAGCAGCATTAACTATTCTCCCTCATGCCCTCTACTGACCACGATCAACGCCTCATTATTTTTCTATTAGGCTCTGCGTTTTTTCTATTTATTGGCACCACTCATGGCGTCGTGCAGGTCTTGCCCAGCATTCGTGACTGGCTAGTATCCGTCGGCACCCCCGTTAGTGGGCCTGGCCATATGATTGATCCCTTGGCACACGCACACATCAACCTTGTTGGCGGCATGGTCTTGATTAGTATGGCAATGACTTATTATTTATTCCCGCGCATTGCCGGCTGTCAAATCTGGTCAGGTCGCTTGATCAGTCACTCGTTCTGGTGGACGGCAGCTGGTGTGGTTGGTTTTTACAGCACTCTTATGGTGTTTGGCATTATCGAAGGCAGATTGATGCTTGCTGGTGAATTAACGCAGCAAGCGGCTATGCATGCCTACTACGGCATAACAATCAGCATTCCTGCTACAGTCATGGCGATCGGCTTTTGGATGTTTTTTATTAATATCTTTGCTACTGCTCGTATTTACTATAAGAATCGTTAATAACCACTTCATAGTATGACAGAGCGTTGTATTAGGGGAACTTCTACATTCCAGCATATCGAGAAAGCCTTAGTTGCAAGGGTGCAAGGCGCGTTTCGCAGTGAAGGGTAACCTCTTTACAAGAGATGCAACGCAGCAAATGATGCCTTCTCGATATGCCCGAAGAAAGCTTTGCAAATGACGTCATACCGCGTTACAGCCTTTATTAACAGGACTCCCATTAACTGCAGACTGTGCCTTGTCTTGTGTTATTTGTGAAGCTCTGAAACGTGCAAGCTCCCCCTCATACAACACTCCAATGCGGCTGCCCAGAACACTATCCTAAAGAATGGGATGGGCAAGACATCGATCTCAGTGGGCATTGCATACACTCGCTTTCCATACCTACTTTTTTACATATGCCTATTAACTATGCTGGCCATATGATGCGCCAAGCTGCGTCGGTTAACGCACTTGAACTAAAAGAGCACTGGCCAGGCTTTACCTTAACTCGCACTGGCATGCTTGGCGGAGAAATATTACGTCTTATCGAAAAAACAGACTCCCCTTCACGACTAATCAAATATCTCCCTATCAATTTCAACGTTCGCTGCGTCATTCATCAAGGCAAGATGAACACGCTGCGTAATAGCGCACGGGCAGTACAACAAGCGTTATTTGATGACGGTAAATTACCGAAAGAAATGTATCTTTGCCATCTCACTTGCCCACGCTGCGCTGAAGAACGTGGTGGCGATAAAATTTTATTGCTGCGCCGCTGGCAAATTAGCGACACACTTACTCGACGTTTAGATCAACGCAAGTAATGTCACTGCCCTGCTATGTGCCATGGCAGCTCAAACTGTAGTTCGGTTTCTTCCTTGCCACGCTTGATACGTGCAGAAAGATAGCGATCGCCTTCTTCGATTTTTACTGCACGACGAAACACGCCGATATGACCATCTTGCACCGATTGCACCCATTCTGCCGATTCATTCGAGCGTAACCAAACAATGATACTCCATGCTGGGCCACCCTCTTTTTTTGTCGACTTAAGCCATATCTCATTATGACCGACTTTCACAGGGTAAGGGTGTGTTTCGATTTTAAAGATTATGCCATTCCACAGCTGCGCCGGAACCCGCGCTTGCTCGCCACCGCTGCACGCAACCGTCAACATACTCAGCATGCTAATCAATATTAATCGGTACATACTACTTATCCATCCTTCGAATTCTTCATTAAATAACGGACCACTTCATCTGTCTCGACATCATTCAGCACAGGCATCGCCTGCTGCGAACGATGTGCCTGCATGCGTAACACTATTGCCGGCCATTCACTCGCTGTTTTTGTTATTGGCTTGGGTGCAACATGGCAATCACTGCAATATAAACGTAAAACATCAGCGGTAACGGTATTATTAGCTGTCCACACTTGCGCAACATTGACCTCTGGCTCAGCGCTGCAACCCACACAAAGTATTAATACAATGAGATATAAGGTCTTACTTTGCGTTAGTCTCATCATTGTCGGCAACACTCTCGTCAGATTGCTTATTTGAATCTGATTGCCCATCTGCCTTTGCAAGGCCATAGACACGTATCATGGCGTAGATAAACCCTGAGCTTAATGCGATATAAACCAGCGCGAGACCAAAGCCCCAATTAAACCATTCCCGCTCAAAACCTTCGCGGTCGCCCCAGAAAGGAAAACTCAAAGCAATGGCAAACAACAACACCGCAATAATAACGGCAACGAACCACTTTGGTATGGCAACTTGCGAATCGGAGAGCTTATCCACCATCTCCCAATCCTCCAGTCCGCGCTTCGCTAAGCGTTCTTCTTCTGAATCATAGCCATAAAAGTTATCTGACTTTTTACCCCATTCTTGCTCAACCGATTCTAAGGGTGCTTTTTCTTCCATCGAACCACCAGTTTTACTATCACTCTCTTGCTTAGTCATCATTACTTCACCGCCAAGTGATGAACCCGGAAACTGCTCTTCCATCCATCATTTGATTCTACTTTAACTAAAAACGGATATAAACCCGGCTCCAGATCATCGTTAAGATAAAATTTTACATATTTCCTCTCAGCCGTATCAAACAGCGCTTTATTAGACTCTAGTGTGTAGCCACCATCTGGCAAGCCTTCTATTGATACAGTCACCTCACTAGGCTTATAAAACTTATGTGCAAGCGAAACACGGTATTCATGTGCCTCTCGTCCTTGCGCTGTTTGACTATCGTAAACTGAAAACCGATAGGGCTCATAGTTAACCATCCCCCAGATAAACATGCCAACGCCAATCGTAACAAGAGGAAGAATCCAAAATAAGCGTGAGCGCAGTGCGATCATCGCATCGCGTGGCTCATTTTTTTTCTCTTGTGGCTGGCCCATAGCAAAACTAAGAAGACTTATACCTGTTTTACGAGAACCTCGAATACTTTCACACGCTGTAATACATTCACCGCAATTGATACATGCGTCATAGGTTTGTGTTTGGCGTGGGTCTATTTCAACGAAACATGCTGTTTCACAAAAATTACACCGGGCGCACTCATCCTCAGCTGACGTGTCATGAACAATATGTAATGTTTCCTTTGTTTTAAAAGAATGCTGCCACACTTTGTAAACACACATGAAACGACAAAAGAAATGTCGCAAATAAGCGACATCAATAAAAATAATTAATACACAGATACTATAAATATAGTACTCAGAACCATTCATCCGCTGTTCTGATTGAAATGTAACAAAATTAAAGATTGTTTCAAGTGGATAAAAATAGAGCATGGGTACGAAAGCAGCCACCATTGAAAACCCCAATAAAATAGCGCCTAAGCCTAGCCAGTTCGCCATTTTATTTTTGCCGGAGGACACCTTCATTGGCGCACCATCCAACATCACTTCAGAGTTCTTTCCGAGCAAACGTCGATGCCAATAGTTAGCCCATTCTGACATCGTATTTTGCGGGCATGACCAACCACAAAAAACCGTGCCCAAGGCAGAATAAGTAATAATGAGAGCGCTGGATACCATCAGCCAAAAACCCATAATAATAAAAAAATCACCAAAATCGATTTGCCTATCGAGTATCACAAAGGCACCCGCTAACACATCGATGCGAAACAAACCTAATACAGGAATGAGTATCGCAGCCAATATGGTGATCGCTTGCAGTAGTCGGCGACGACGGTGTAGTTTTTGACCCGGACTATTACTATTAACAGTGACAACTGGAATTTTTGAAACAGAATATGGCTGATTCATAGTGACTACATGTTCTCGTTGTAAATTTTATTAAGTATTGGGGGTTACTGAGTAGAGTGGGCTGATGTCATGCAGCTGATCAATATATCTCTTACTCGCCTCAACATCGTTGTTATCTCTCGCCAACTGTAAGAGCGCCCTCAGCGTTGGCAGATGATCAGGCTTGACATCTAGGACACGCTGCAAGCCTGCTTGTTCCCCGTCTCGATCTAAATTGGTACGCAATAGCGACGCCAACATTTTATCCGCTAGCGTACCACTCACCCACTGGTCACGTGGGTTACCACGATAGGCGAATTGCAGAAAACGCTGCGCGCGCCTTTCATCTCCACTGAGTTGCGCCAGCCAGCTACGCATTGATGCGCCGGCTGACAAATAGGCACGCTCGAAGCTATGACGGTCCTTCTGCACAATACCAAGTTCTTGCGAGGCATCTAACGGGCGAGGACGCTGCGCAACCAACCATTCGATAACTTCTCTAAGATCAATTTCATCAGCATAGCGGACACGTGGCAAGTGATATTCGATACGTGGACGCCATTCATCTTCAACCAGTTCTGTCGGACTATTGATACGACCATAGTAGCGACCTAACCAAGTCCAAGTGCCTTCACCACCGGTTCTCTCGCTATGGGATTCGATCTCATCAATATTTGCTATCAACTCACGGCCGTCAATTGCTGCGCCTTTACGACCCACCATAGCTAATCTGAAACCATCAACAAATAAGCCGGATTGCGGAAAGGTTTGCTGAAAGCTATTCAACACAATCTGTAGCGCTGCCAAATCAAATTGATTCAGTGCCAACCATTGCACATAAAGACCATTATCATTTAAGCGTAATTGAGCGCGTTCAAACTGCTGCATCGACAACAAGCGACTGCGGCCAACCAAATCTGGGTGAAACAAGTCGCCAATAATTACGTCGTAGTTATCGATAGAACGCATGAGATAACGTCGCGCATCGTCATGAATAATCGTCATTTTATTCATGACATCTCGATTGACTGATCCAAACCAGCGATCAGCAGAGTCAATTGCCCCCTGAGATAGCTCTACCGCAGTGATGTTCACATCAAAATCTAACGCCGCCGACGCCGAGATGCCTGTACCCAAACCGAGAAACAATACGTCCTTTGCATTTGGATGTAATAGCAAAGGAAGACGGGCTTGATTTCGTTGCGCAACCACAGCAGTCGGTTCAGTCGACGCATCCATGCGTTGTAAATCTGATAACAACAGTCTTTGACCCTGATCAGTTTCTATTACGTGTGTAATCGCTACAGCGTCTTCATGTAAAAATAGTGTCGAACGACTATTAGCATGCGCCTGGGGCAATAAATCCACCACCGGAGGTAACCCATTCAGGATAAAAAAACTGCTTATTAAAATTGGTGCCGCCAACCACAATAATCGTGTTTGACACCAACGCATACCGACAACAAACAATATCAGCGCGGCGACCAAAATTGTCGTCGGTGTTCCGATCAAAGGCATTAACACAAAACCAGCCAGCAACCCACCGACACCCGCGCCGATGGCATTGGCGCCATACAACCAAGCCCCTGCGTTCGCCGCATCGGGGTAATTCCGCACCAACAAAGGCAGCCAAGCACCCAAACAAAAAGTAACGGCAATCGTAACCAATGTTAAAGCTGCACCTTGCTTTAGCAATATCTGAACCAGTGAACTGTATTCTAGTGTTTCGACCCATGCCGATATGGAAGCTAAACTGGCCAAAGAAATAACCGCCGCGAATGCCGCAATGATCGGCAAGAAATTCAACCAAACACGCCGTAACCCCCATTGCGAAAAAGCACTGCCCATTGCGGTGCCCACCAGGAATACGGCAATGATTACCGCCAACACATACTCAGTGCGCAATAGCACCATGCCATAGAGCCGAGTCCATGCAACTTGCAACATTAGTGCAGCAGCACCAATCAACGCATAGCTCAATAGGTCTATGTAAGCTGGCCTGGGTGAGCGCTCGCTAGCCGTGTGCTGTATCGCTGGCAACTGAATTGATAACAGTAAAAATAAACCGCCAATTGCTATGCCTATAGCCGCAATGCTATATAAACTGTTTGACCAACCAATCGCTGGCAACAACAAAATAGGTAATAGGGCACCTAACGCTGCGCCTAAGGTATTCGCTGCATAGAGATGAGAAACCTTGAGTGAACTGTCTTTTATCACCGTAAGGATAAGCGGAAAACCTAAGCCCATTGCCGTTGCTGGCAACAACATAAACAACAATGCAGCAATAAGTTCTACACTATGCCAAGCAGTCAGGCCTGTTTGGCTAACAGTACCGATCAAGACTTGCGACCAATATTGGTTAATCGCAGGCAAGCTCAATGCGTAGAGCGCGACAACTATTTCTATGAATGCAAAAACAACAAGTGGTCTAGCAAGGTAAGGTAAGAAACGCCTACCAAGAATGCTGCCTGAACCAAGGCCCAGCATAAAGGCGCTCACCGTAATGACAACGCCAAAATTACTCACACCAAATTGTAGGCTTAACATGCGCATCCAAAGCACCTCATAAGATAGCGCAACCAAACCTGAAAGCGCATACAAAAGAAGTATGCTAAAAATGAACAGCGTATTACGTGACCGTATTGCGGTCATAATACTTGGCAACCTCTGATTAGCTTTGCGTCAACCAGGTGATAAGCTATTTTAGCCATCAGACAGCAAGCCACCAATAATCAGCCTCTAAAAAGGGAAAAACCAAACCACTGCAGCCACACCATGAGCCAGTGCCAAGGTGACGGTTAGACCCGCGCTAATCATATGCCACATAAAGACTTGTTTGCCATATATCGCCATACTAATACCGAGCGCGGCGGTAGTCATTACTAACACTAATAAGCTGCTTCCCATAATAAAAAGAATCGTATGCTTTTGTTCAGTGCTAATTGCGCGTGGGCCTAGATCAATTTCTTTATCAGTAAATGCGGCAATAACATCCATAGAATTATCCGAGGCTGCTGTATCAGTCGAAGAAATTGCTTCATTAGCGACTATAAACGCAAAGATAAAACCCGCTATAAAATAACAACGACGTAATAACATGCGAATTATTTTGTCTCAACTTCTGCTTTGTTTTTTTTACCGTGACGCTTCAACGCAAAATGCCAATATAATATTGCCATCAAAACGAATGGCGCCAACACCAAAAAACAGAGAAAAATAAATATTGCCCAAGGCGTTTCAATAGTGACGTGAACAAAACTATAACTGTCCAAACCTGCGTAAGCAGTGATTGGCGCAAACATCAACAATATAAAAATAGCTTTATAGTTAAGCATAACTAACCCTTTTCGCTGGCAATGTCTTTACCACAACGAAATCCGTAAAAATTCGATGCATAATGCGGAAATGAATAATTCCGGTGATACGCCGCTGTTGCAAACGGATCGCTTTTAAACGAACCACCACGCATCACAACATAAGTCGCTTCCACCTCCACCAAGTCAACCACTTTAAGTGACCGGTCTAGCGTCGTAGTCGCTCTACCTATTTTAGGCTCAAACAATTCGGCAGGAGCATCACTGCCTTGATAGGCGACGAACTCATCGGCTGTCCACTCGCTAACATTGCCCGCCATATCAAATACGCCATAGGGGCTAATGCCTGTTTGATAACGCGTAACGTCTGTTACCGACCCAATACTATAATAAGTATTAAGATTATCAGAATCCATTATATTACCCCACGGCCAACGTCGCCCGTCTTCTCCGCGCGCCGCCTTCTCCCACTCCGCTTCACGCGGCAAGCGTGCTCCCAGCCAATCACAGTATCCTGCTGCGTCGTACCATGAAACCATAGTAACCGGTGCCAGCAAATCACCTGGCCTCATGCGTCCGGCATCCCAATGCAGTGGTGGCCTATGCTTTGTATCTGCAACAAACCTAGCGTACTCGGCGTTAGTCACTGGGTATTTTCGAATTAAATATGCGCCTGTTAAAAAACGATGTTCGGGCTTATCTTGATCGTTCGCAAGATTACGGTTGGTACCCATTATAAATTCGCCAGCAGGTATCTCTATCCATGCCCCAAGCTCTGACCACATATCAGGTGCCAGCAACTGTTCTGCTTGTTCTATGCTATAGGTGGTTTCTACCGACTTCAGAGCCTCATTATGTTGGTGTCGAATAATATCCTCACCCGAGGCTCGAATACGAGACGCCATCTCAGAAACATCATACGTTGCACTGGCGCGCATTTGCTCAATACGGCTGCCACCTAGCTGAACGATATGATAAAAAGCAAATACTATTGCTGAAACAATACAGGTCACCAGGGTTGCTGCTAAATATGTTTTTCGCTTTATGCGTTCAGCATCGCTGACTCGAGGACGCTCTGTGAGTTTCGCAGCCATCGACTAGTGGCCTAATTTAGGTTTATCTTTATCGTCCGTATAGGCTATATGGCGTGGCATACGACCATATGTCTTTTTCACCCAAAGCTCTCCTAGAATGCCGCCAACTGCCGCAGCCTCAATAGCAACGATAATAATAAAACCCATATAACCAATAGGCAACAAACGCACGTCGTCAGGGACTGGGGTATAACCCGCAAACGTACCAAGATACTGAAATAGATAAACCATCAGGGCCGGGAAATAGCATAAAACCTTTCCGCCTAGACCATAGATGAGTGAAACAATAACGCCCGCAATAAAAGGGGTGAACACCAAGCCTATAAATAGTGTTGGATGAAAATAAGATGTTAAATCGCTAAACAGTTCAAGACGCACACCAAATAACTGATTTAGAGCGTACATCGCCGCAGCTCCGCTACAAATCGCAAACAAAGCCCATTTTAGCGTTTCTAACTTATTGCTTATCTTTAGCATCTTCAGCAGGCCATTCGTTACCTGTTAGCTTCTTATATTCCAGCTTTTTCAAGTCTTCTAAATACCAATCTTCCACCTTTAAACTCGCCATATAAGCCGCTAGCGTTTCCCTATCTTGCTGTGGCAAATGCGAATAAGACGGCATGCTCCACTCCGCCTTTAACCTTCCTTTGAGTATCTTTTGAGGATCGCCTGCTGAAAAGTAGTCTAATAACCATTTCTCAGATCGCAATGACCCTATTCCATCTAACATCGGAGCAGGAACAGTAGCCATTATGTTTTTAATCGTCCATAGCGAATGACATTTTTTGCAATTCTGCGCCTTATATATCGCATCACCTGCAATGGTCAACTCTTTAGACGCCGTAGAATAAAACGGAATAGATTTTTCATGGCTTGGTGTAGAGCTAAAAGCTATATAGTTTTTCACCATTAGGCCAACAATCAAAACAGCCATGCCGCCTAATATTAATTTTTCGCCTCTACGCATAATAATTAGCTGCTTCTAACGCCCCTGCTCTGCTCTGCGTGCCGCTGCTTTCTCTGCTAGCACCTCAGTACGGCGCTTTTCTTGCGCTGCGTTAACTTCTTGAAACTTAGCAAACTCCTCAGGACTCATCTTATCTTTATCATTCTCATCGAAAACAAGATATTTGATATCTTCATCAAACTGCTCGTTTTGATACGCCCATCGAATGCCTATAATAGCCGCAATAATAATACCGCCAGCAGCGACCATCCACAGATAAATTGTCCACCCATCAGGTAGGGATTGCATAAATTCAGTCATCGGAATCTCCTAAATAAGCTGCCCAAAAAGCAATTGGGCCGCGCCATAAGCTACTGCACAAACCAATCCAAATATTAACCACACAAACAGCCAAACTTCACCGCGCCGCATACCTTCTTTCATCGCATCTCTAAAGAATTTATACACAATGACAGCAAATAAAATAATGCCTGCCATCATGAAGAAAAAAATCCCAATACTATATTCTTGAGACTTTAAGCCTTCGATAGTGAACTGGTCCAGATCTTCATCAGAAAGGACAATGGCATTATTATTGCTATTATTCATTACAGTCTGCGAACACTAACATAGTAATAGACCACGTTAGGTAGGGAAAGGTTTACTATTTTCAAGTAAAAAATGCCGCTCATCTGAGCGGCATTTTTATCGGTTAGCACACAAAGAAAAAATGTCGTACTAATATCGTATTACTGCTTATCCGACTTATCAAAATTATCAATCATAAAGCTGTAGATGTAAGGGGCTACAAACACAACTAAAATAGGTATCAGCAGTATTAATGGTGGGTTATCAATTTCAAACATTTTATCACCTATAATTTAGTATATTTAATGACCAATTGAATGGTCTGGCTCCCAATCAGATGGAGGCAGACGCTTAACCGTAATCATCACGGCAATACAGAAGTAAATCACGTAGAAAATATCAATGGTATAGCCAAGGTCCCATGACGGCTGAACACGTATCTTAACTTCTTTTCCATTAATAATCGTATTCTCACCTTCAAAGTTAGCTAGAGCAACATCTTTACCCACTACGGTGTAGTAATCAAGCGGCAAGCCATCCTCTGAGTTTTGCAACTCAATGATTTGATCTTTAATCAAACGCAGGTCATTCATTGTCACCGGGTGGCGAGCTTGATGCCCGGCCCAGTCTGACCCTTGTGATTTCACTGCATCAACAATGTAAGCCATTTTAGCTTCGTCATCAGCTAGCGCTGCAACTTTGGGACTATCCATCAGAGCTATATACTCTTCATAGATAATTGCCATAGGACGTTGACCCCATAGCGGTGCTGTCACCAAAAATGCAGTAATAATGGTAAGAATCAATAACCAGACCACAGCTTGTGGTAAACGCTTATTGTCTTCCATGATGCCGCCCAGGCTTTCATGCTCCCAAACATGCTTAGCATGTGTATTCTGATCTTCAGTTGCCAGCGTATACAGTGGTGTATCGTATTTCCAAGCCATCAGGCTATTCCTCCCAGAAAAACTAA
>NVRQ02000035.1 GCA_002400905.2 Gammaproteobacteria bacterium
CCGACGCGAGCACGTTAACGAGTACGCTGCTATCGACAATAGACTCAACTGCTTCGGGTAATTTATTTGGATCGTTAGATAACTCGTTTGGTGCTGATGGAGGGGTTACTTTGTCGATTACGGTTGATGGAATAACTTATAGTTATGACCCAACGACCAACACAGTAACGCCTGATAACGGTGGGTCTGTTGTTATGGGTTCTTCACTGCAGTTAACAACAAGTAACTCGGGTACTCTGGATTTTGATTTCACCACTGGTAATTATACTTATACTGCTAATCCAAATTTAGCTTTGAATACGGCTGCCCAAGAAACTATTGATTTCGTTTCGAGAGACAATGATGGTGACCTGGCAAGTGGCACGGTGAACCTAAATGTTATCCGAGGATTAGACTCAGACAATGATGGAGTGCTAAACGTTAATGATATCGACGATGACAATGATGGTATTCTCGATACGGTTGAAAATGCATCCCTTGTTGACACGCCATTTACTGCCACAGCCGCCAATGCAAATATTGCAGCTAATGGTAGTAGTACTTCGACTCAGACAGTTAACCTCTCATCGTTTGGCGTGGCCATAGGCTCTACTGTGACGATCAGTAATGTGTTCGCGCGTGGAGATATTAATGGTGACTTCGGGAGCGAGTTCTTCAATCTAACATTTGTTAACTCAAATGGTAGCGGCGCAAATACATCCTTTACTGGACTTCAAACACCTCTAAATGGCGGAGTGGAAGACGCTATTTTTCGTGCTGTCACTACTCCGGTAAACGCTACAGTTACCGTGGTTGATATTGGTGGTGGTATGCCGGGTTTTGTTGTGCAGGGACTTACTTCTAGTGATGTTGATAATCTCGGAGGTGTAAACGGTGTCGATTATCGCTTTGATATTGCCGGTACAGGTATGACCAATGATGCCGATGGAGATGGCATTATCAACAGCCTTGATGTCGACAGTGATAACGATGGTATCTTGGATAATGTTGAAGCACAGGCCATTAGTAGTAGTTACGTGGCGCCGAGTGGAATTGATGCAAACAATGACGGTCTTGATGATGTGTACGGGGCAGCAGGTGTAACACCAGTAGATACCAATAGTGATGGTGCACCGGACTTTGTCTCTACAGACAGTGATGGTGATGGCATCCTAGATGGCCTAGCTGCCGCGACGTCAGGTAATGACAGGTTGGTGGGTGGTGACACGACTGGAGATACATTAGATGGGCTTGCGGGAGATGATCAGCTGTTTGGCTTGGGTGGAAATGATTCCCTGCTAGGTGGCGCAGGCATCGATTTTGTTTACGGTGGTCAAGGCGATGATACCCTCGCTGGCGGTACTGAAAGTGACACCTTTGTATGGCGCGCCGGTGATCAAGGTACTACCAGTGCACCAGCAAACGATACCATTACAGATTTCACAGTTGGCACAGGTGGTGACGCGCTTAACCTTGCTGATCTATTACAGGGTGAAGCGAGTGGCGATCTAACTGACTACCTTCATTTCCAACAGGATGGTAGTGGTGGAACATTGATTACTGTTGATGTCGATGGCACCGGTACAGACGGTGTTACGCAAAACATCACGCTTACCGGTGTTGATCTGACAGCGGGTGGATCACTAAGCGATCAGGCCATAGTTGACAGCCTATTAGCACAAGGCAATTTAATCGTAGATTAAGTGTTTACGAGCCGCTGATTACTAGACCATCGAGTGTACTGCGACACTTGGTGGCTTGTTTCCGCCAAAAATATCGCTGGTGAAGGAAGACTCTAGTGTAGGTTGTCACTCATTTTGTAACATTAGAATGAGTCGCATTTTTTACCATGCAACGTGCACCCCTCAAGGGGGTATTGAACAGAACCCTCGGGGTACAAGGCGCGAGGCGGAGTCATAGTGGCCTATGGCGACAACGAGCAACGCTGCATGGCCCAAAAATGGGGCCATTATAAGTTATGAAATAGGGGACGACCTGCACTAGCAATAGGCCTATTTTTCGCTAATCTTTGTCATTACTTGAATGCATGTGCGAAGCTTTATAGTTTTGAAGCGCTGCAGGTCATACTATTTCTCCACAGTAGTGCCCCATCACGCTAAAATGGTTCTGTTTTTAGAGTGATAAATTGAGCACACCACTGATTACAAGACGGGGCTACGAAGGTCTTAAGAAAGAACTGGATACGCTTTGGCGTGTCGACAGGCCAGAGACCACCAAAAAAGTGACTTGGGCGGCGAGCTTGGGTGATCGCAGCGAGAATGCGGATTATCAGTACAACAAAAAGCGGCTTCGCGAGATAGATCGCCGTGTCAGATACCTTCATAAGTGTATCGAAAACCTCAAGATTGTCGATTATCAGCCAGAGCAAGAAGGTAAAGTATTCTTTGGCGCATGGGTCAATATTGAGAATGACGCAGGCGAAATAAAACGATTTCGACTTGTTGGCTACGATGAGATTTTTGGGTGTGAAGATTATGTATCCATAGATTCACCGATGGCACGTGCCTTATTAAAGAAAGAAATAGACGACGAAGTGATCGTTAAAACGGAAGCTGGCGAATTTACTTGGATTATCAAGGCCATCGAATATGATAAATCTTAGCTTGACACTGGTGTGTAAGCTTTTATCGAGTACTATAGCGCTGAAACTTAGCTCAAGCTTACCGATGGTATAAATCAAAGAAGCCTTTCTAAGGAACCTCTGATCTATTCATGAACTCATATCTTGTGCCTAAAATATCCAGTTTCTGCGTTGCAAACCTTCGTAATAGCCTGCTATTACGTGCGATTCACGCCTTGAAGCTGAACATTTTAGATCACAATCTACTTCGTCCAGAATAAATCAGAGGCTCCCTAAATGAAGCACGCGCAAGCAATACTTAAGTCCACCTTTGGGTATGACCAGTTCCGACATTCTCAGCAAGAGGTCATTCAAGAATTATTGAATGGTAATGACGCGCTTGTTTTAATGCCAACAGGTGGCGGTAAGTCGTTGTGCTACCAGATCCCCGCACTGGTGCGCGAGGGTACGGCTATTATCATTTCGCCATTGATCGCGTTAATGCAAGATCAAGTCGATGCCTTGCGGCAACTGGGTATAAAAGCCGAATTTTTGAATTCCAGCCTAAGCCACACCGATGCAAAGGCCGTAGAGCAACAGTTGATTAACAACGAACTTGATCTGCTCTATGTGGCACCAGAAAGACTGCTTAGCAGTTATATGCTGTCTCTACTTGATCACTGTCGGTTGTCGTTGTTCGCTATTGACGAAGCGCATTGTGTCTCACAATGGGGGCATGATTTTCGTCCAGAATATCAACGACTCGAAATATTGCACCAACGCTTTCCTGCGATACCACGTATTGCCTTAACGGCTACGGCAGATCAACGTACTCGTGACGAAATCATTTCCCAGCTGAAATTAGAAAACGCCAGAGTATTCATTAACAGTTTTGATAGACCTAATATTTCATATGCCATAACAGAGGGCAATAATCCAAAGCAGCGTTTATTAAAGTTTCTTAATGACAAGCACGAGCATGATGCAGGAATCGTCTATTGTTTATCACGAAAAAAAGTCGAAGCCATTGCTCAATGGTTGTGCGATCAGGGTAAGGTAGCCTTACCCTATCATGCGGGCTTAGCTAACGACGTCAAGCAACGAAACCAGCAACGTTTTCTACGTGAAGAGGGTGTGATTATCGTTGCTACCATTGCGTTTGGAATGGGTATAGATAAACCGGATGTACGTTTTGTTGCACACCTAAACCTACCTAAAAGTGTCGAAGCCTATTATCAAGAGACCGGTCGTGCTGGTCGCGATGGCGCTCCGGCTGATGCTTGGATGGCCTATGGTCTACAAGATGTCATTACGCTTAGGCAGTTTATGCACGATTCCAATGCCAACGAAATGCATAAACGCGTAGAGCATCACAAGCTTGAATCTATGCTCGGATTGTGCGAATTAACAAGTTGCCGTCGTCATACCTTGCTTGCGTATTTTGATGAAGAATCGTCGCAACGCTGCGGGGCGTGCGATAACTGTTTGAGTCCACCAGAAAAATGGGATGGCACCGAGCCTGCCCAAAAAGCACTATCAACCATTTATCGAACAGAGCAACGTTTTGGTGTGAACTACATCATTGATGTTTTGCTTGGAAAAATAGACGAAAGAATCCAGCGTAATGGGCATGATCAAATCAGCACCTTTGGTATTGGCAAAGAGTTTTCTGCAGTGGAATGGCGAAGCATTTTCAGACAGCTTATCGCCTTGGCTTATATCGATATCGACATTGAGCGGCATGGCGCGCTGCGACTCACAGAAAAATGTCGACAAGTATTACGTGGCGAGCAGAAACTCGATTTAAGAAAGCAGATAGCGGAAGAAAAAACGAGTAAAGAATCAAAGAAAAAGACTGCAATTCGTCCGCAAGACCAAGAATTATGGGAGTCACTACGCGTACTGCGTACGGCACTGGCATCGGAATTTGGTGTGCCGCCTTATGTCATTTTCCATGATGCAACCTTGCAAGAAATGTTAAAGCAGCGGCCGACGAATGCAAACGCTATGCTTAAAATATCGGGTGTTGGCGAACAAAAATTCCAACGTTATGGACAGAAATTCCTCAGTGAAATTGCTAAACATCCCTTGCCGGCTTTGTTGGACAATAGTCTCAATGCAACGGTCAATGAAACACTAATGCTGTACCAGCAAGGTATAGCGATTGATGAAATTGCTCAACAGAGAGAATTAAAATCCAGCACTGTCTACACGCATTTAGCCGATGCCATTGAAGTGGGGTTGCTTGATGTGCGTGACGTTGTTGATATTGACGATGAAGAATACAAGCGGATTGTTTATTCTATTGAATCGCTCGAAGAGGAGGGCAAAGGTCGACTTAAGCCCGTCTACGAATCGCTAGATGAAGCTTATGATTACGGAATACTAAAGTGCGTACAGGCGTCGATCTAAAGAGATGACACTGGAGGTGATACTTTCAGATACTTACGTGAAATCAGGATGTTAAACAAAATAGACATCTTGGGCGATGATTATTTTTTGCTTGGTGTACCCACTTTTTCGACCAAGGTCTGATTGCAGTCCTTAATCCGACTATTATTCGGGTCAACTGATGCAGGCATATCAGGCGAGTTTTCATACAGGGATAAATATTTGTTTGCTATCGATTCGAGTTTTTCATTCTTCTCTAATAGTTGCTGTCCTAGGTTGACTATTTTTTATGCATGGCTGTTAGCTTCTTTAGTGTTCCTTATTCATGATTGCATAGGGCTGAGAGTGGTCATGGGTTGATTTTTAGGTCAATATATTCTCTGGTACAGCTTGTACTATTGCCTTAATGACTTGTTAGGATATTCCTACGACTCTTTATTTAGAAATTATAAATAGTCAGTTTAGCTAACGCTGTTTATTGTATGTCAGAAGATATTGATGCAGGTTTACGGATGCCAAATATCTTCATTCGATAGGTGAGTGTCGATGGCTTTATCCCGAGCAACTCGGCGGCACCGGAGTCTCCCCAAATTTTCCAGTTGGCAGACTTTAGTGAAGCAATGATATTGGCTTTTTCCAAGTCCCGGATTTCTTTGTCCGTGATAAATTCTGACGCTGATTCCTTGTCTGTTTCCAGAAACTTGCTGGTTTGCGGTAACCCGGGCATGACTAAGTCAAGCCTTGCTCGATTGCCTCTGCTTAGAATGACAGCACGCTCGATGACGTTCTTAAGTTCTCTAATATTTCCTGGCCAACGATGCTGTTGCAGGTTGTTGACTTGTTGTTTTGAGAGTTTGAGCGGGTTGCGTCCTGACTCAGCGCAGCTTTTATTGAGAAAGTGTTGTGCAAGCGGGGCAATGTCATTAATACGTTCTCGCAGTGGCGGCACTTTAATAGGGAAGACACTTAAGCGATAGAATAGGTCTTCACGGAATCGACCGGCTTTAACTTCGGCTTCCAAATCGAGATTGGTGGCAGCAACAATGCGCACATCGACTTTAACAGTTTTATCATCGCCGACGCGTTCAAACTCATGCTCTTGCAGTGCACGTAGCAGTTTGCTTTGTAGGCTTAGAGGGATTTCGCCAATTTCGTCGAGAAAAATTGTGCCGCCCGCAGCTAATTGCAAGCGGCCGACGCGATCTCGATGCGCACCGGTGAAAGCTCCTTTAACATGGCCGAAGAACTCGCTTTCAAATAATTCTTTTGGAATAGACGCGCAATTGACTTTGACTAGCGATTTTTCGGCACGGACGCTCTTAGCATGAATAGCACGTGCGACCATTTCTTTGCCTACACCCGACTCACCCAGTATGAGTACATTGGCTTGTGTCGTCGCGACAGCCTCTATTTGTGCCATGGTATTTTGTAAAGCAGGGCTGTCACCAATGATTTCACCAAAGTCGGAAGTAATGTTTATCTCGTCGCGTAGATAATCACGTTCTAATTCGAGTTGTTGCTTAAGTTCACTGATTTCTTGATAGGCGGCTTCACGTTGTCGCTCAATTTCCTTGCGCTTTGAAATTTCACGAAACACCACTACGGCACCATTGAGTTTGCCATTCTGCCAGATCGGTGTACTGGTATATTCGACAGGTACGGCAGAACCATTGCTATGCCAAAACACTTCATTTTCCACGTGATGCACTTTGCCATCTGTTAGCGCGTGGTAGACAGGGCATTCATTACGCGGATAGTGTGACCCATCTGAGCGAGTGTGATGGTGAACATCATGAGCGGGTTTACCGATGATATCCTTGATCTTCCAGCCAACAATTTGAGTCGAAGCAGCATTAGCAAATGTGGTCATACCGTTGGCATCGAGTCCATAAATACCTTCGCCTGCGGCATTAAGAATTAACTCATGCTCTGTTTGTAAACGCTTCAGCTCGACTAAGGTCTCATTGAGTTGTTCGCCACAGGTGGCGGCGAGTAAAAGCCAAGGTCGTTCCTGTTCTTGTTGAACGTGCCAGACAGAAAGCAGTCCCTGAGTCACGCCAGACTTTCCCAGTAACGAGACGGATATTTCGTGCAAGGATGTTTTCGTGTGAAGAAGGCCTCTAAGTTGTCTCGTCAGTTCAATATCATCGTCAAGCCTGAATAAATCACTGAGTGGCATCTGTAATTCTAGACTTGTAAGCAAGCCGAGTTGCTTGCGCCAGCCAAGACTTGCTTGGTGGCAGATCAAGTGCTCATCTAACACCGCAAGCATAGTTGGGGCGTCCTGAAGCTGCCATTGAGAAATACCGGTCATCGCTTTCACCTCAATTATTTGAGAATTTAACCATGAAAAACTGAGGAACGCAAATTTTAGAGGTTAAGGTAATTTTGTAAGTATTTGATTATATTAATAATATAAGTTTGGCATAAAACATGAAGTGAGGAGTACTAGAAAGGCTTATTCGAATTTCAGAGGATAGTGACATGATAACGCTATTAAAACCGCCATTCACCTATGAAGGCGCTAAGGCAAAAGTACAAAAGGCTGAGGATGCGTGGAATACGCGCGACCCAAATGTCGTTGTCCAGGCTTATAGTGAAGATTCAGTATGGCGTAATCGCCATGAGTTCTTTACTGGTCGTCCAGCCATCAGGGGATTTCTTGCTCGTAAATGGGTTAAAGAGCTTCACTATCGCTTGAAGAAAGAGTTATGGGCGTATACCGGTAACCGCATCTCAGTGCGTTTCGAATACGAATGGCAAGACGCCACGTCAGGCCAGTGGCTGCGCACTCACGGAAACGAGCATTGGGAGTTCGATGACGATGGATTGATGCATCGACGTGACATGAGTGCCAATGACATCGCCATTAGCGCAGGTGAAAGGCGTATTGGTATGTAAGGTTTATTGATCGATTGATAGATGGAAATACTGCTAATGAATACTTCAAAATTAACTAACCGGTATCTCTTTGGATTAAGCGCTATCGCAACGTTAATTCTACTAGCAAATATCACGGTGCGTGCTTACCCATCTCATCGCTCAGATACGGTGGTGCCTATGTCTACAATTAAAACAGACATGAGTAATGATCGGGTTTTCGCTAAAACAGTGAATGCTAATAAGCAAGAACTATCGCTGACCGCCAAGGAGAGTGAAGCGAAGGCGGTTAGTCGC
>NVRQ02000036.1 GCA_002400905.2 Gammaproteobacteria bacterium
ACGCCATTGCGCGCTTTCTTTAAATACTTATCCAAAGAAAACCATATCCTCTATAACCCCGCCTCAGAATTAGAAATCCCCAAGAAAGCCAAACGATTACCGAAAGCGATCTTGCATCAAGATGAGATCCACGACGTATTGAAGGTGCCGTGTGGATACGTGAAGGCAAATACCAGAAGGACAGATTCGTGCCGATAGGCGATAACGAGTCGGTTTTGCACAGGGAAGTGCAAAATCTATCCCGAGATAGCGACACAATCGCGGTCACAGCCTCCTTTCAGGCGTAACCATCGATTGATGGGGATAAAGAACTCAGTGAAGTGCCGTCATCGCAAAGGCGAGCAATGCCAAAAGCACTGAGTTATTATAAAAGAATGAGTTCAGATCGAAATTCAGCCATTAGCCGCGCCTACCAGGCTGGAGGTTATACTTTAAAGGAAATAGGCGATCACTTTGGGTTACACCATTCTACTGTGAGTGGGGCCATCATAAATCAAAGACTTGAACATCCCGCTTATATTTTCAACTAAAATATCACAGTTATCTTATTTCATAGTCTCTATTTTCAGTTAACATTTTAAAAATCACTCTCGTTAAATATCGACCTAAGGAGCGTATTGCTTGATTATGTTTTTTGCCTTGTTTGCGCTTTTTATCATAAAATATTTGCGACTCATCAACGTTTGTTCGATGTCTATCAACTGCCGTCATCATTGCCATTTTCGCACGCCGGTTGATTTGCCTGGGAGTCTTTGACCCTCGATAGGTTCCTGATGCATTATCAAGCGGCGCCATGCCTAAATACATCGCTAAACTGGCCTCTGATTCAAAGCGCCTTATAGCATTAATTTCACCCGCTAACTCAGCACAACTGGTCTTACCAAAACCGGGAATACTGCTCAATGTTCTGCCTATTTCCGATTGTGAACACAATACCTCCATTGTGCTATCTAATGATTTGATCAACGCCCTTAATTCAAGCATTCGCCGGGCATCTTCTATAATCATTGGACCCACCCAGGATGTTTCTTCACTAAAGCTGGCAGTGGGTTGCCACGCTTTAATTCGTGCCGAATACCGAGCGCCAACACCTTTTATTTTTACCAGGAATCGTTGTTGTTTAGTGGCCAGATCGCTAAGTTTATCAACGCCACTTAATACATTTAAAAACCAAACTTGATCGATGTTTTTAGTCAGCGCCAACAATTCTGGTGATAGTGCCTGTAAGTCACTGTGCATCGCGCCTTTTAAACGTACTTTCTCATCCACTAAACGTCTTCTACGGCGTGAATAGCGCTTTAATTGAGCATTGACCTCGTCGGGTTGTTCAACCCGCTGTAAGCAGTTTTTCGCCAGTGGCAAGTGATCGCTTAAAGTGAATAATTCTAACCCTTTCCGAGCATCAATAGCATCCGTTTTAGCCGCTGATGGAAACACCTCTTTAAAGCGAGACAGCTTTAGGTTATTAATGCTAAACAGTGAATATCCATGAGATAAAATATACTGATCAAAGGGTCTTGACCAGCCATTATAGCCTTCCATTGCAACGCTCACTGGGGCGCAATAGTGCAATACCATATCGTCTATTTTAGAAAAAAAATGATCAAAACCCCGTTGGCTATGATTCACTTCAAATTCATCAATTAGCTCACCCGTCGATAAACCAACAGCAACAGAATGTTGGTAGCAACCAACATCAATACTCACTCTAATTTCTAATGGTTTTTGAGCTATCATCAGCACCCCAAAAAATAAAAAAGTGAAAAGAAATCATCCTTTCACCTCGTCTACTTTCAGAGTCACTGGCTTAGACTAAACCTGACATCATCCCGGTAGGTGCAAATGAATGATGTAGATGACAAGGGCGGCATTTCAAGTCGAAGTACTGCCAAACAGACCCCAAAAACCACACCCTTGTCAAGCAATGACTTTATCCTTTAATAGCGCTCTTGTCACTTACAAATCCAATGGTAGACCCTGTTTTTCGTTTTTCTCGGATGACAATCCGGGGCAACTGTGTCGGGTGAAAACGGCTGTTTGTACTGGCGGTAATGCTATGGCGGTTGCTTCTTGGGTCACGCTTCGTGACCGGAGGAAATCTCTTAGGGCTGCATCCAGTCTACGTTCACTAACAAACACAGGTATCAAATTTTGGTGCTTGCTTTTGAGAAAAAATGCTTCACTAGTTGGTGAAATCGGGTGATGTGAATTGGCTTTTCGCCATGAAATCGATGAACCATATAAAACGGCCATTGCCATCCCTGATATTCCGGCAGAACTCTTACTAAACGTCCGCTGGAAAATGCAGATTGAATTACAAACTCTGGTAATAGTGCAACTCCCATATCATGTGAAACCATTTCAAGTGCGCTTGGTAAGGTATTGGTTTTTGCAAAATAATTTAGACTAACGAATTTTTTCTCAGTTAAAGCATTATTCTTATAAATAGCCAAGGGGCCTTTTTGCCAAGAGGTGGCTATTACATGATGCCTGAGTAAATCATCTATTTTTGTTAACTGGCCATGTTTTTGAACATACGCAGCCGTAGCACAAAATATTTCACTGACCGTACCGACGGGTAAAGCTCGATAATTACTGTCTTTCAGCTCACCGCCGTATATGGCGACATCCAAATTATCGTGGATTAAATCTTTGGCTTCATCTGTCACCAGTATTTCCGGCTCTATTTGAGGGAACTCTTTGCAAAGTTGGTTTAAGGCGGGAATGACAATGTCTCTTTCACAGACATGAGGGATGGTCAGGGAAAATGTACCTGAAGGTGTTGCTTTGCTGTGGTTTAGTTCGTTAAAAGCCAGGTCAACTTGATCACGTAATAACTCACAACGGAGGAGTAACTTTTCTCCGGCTGCAGTCAGTGACATTCCTCGTGTGTGGCGGGACAAAAGCTGCTGACCTATCTCTTGTTCCAGACGTTTAAGTTGTTGACTTATGGCCGATTTGCTCATGCCAAATTGTTTTGCCGCGAGTGTGAAAGATTGCTTTTTAGCAACTTCAGCAAATATGAGTAAGGACGGAAGTAGTTTTATATTGTTCATAATATTAAACAATCAGTTAAATTTTCTATTATTGTTTAATAATCGATATTTTTCTATGCTATGTCAATCTTAATTAACAAAGGACATAACACTAATGATGGCACTAATTATCGTTGATCTAACGCCCACTGATAAAGATAAGTTGAGTGTCTATAGTGCGGCGGCTGCGGAGACGCTTGTATCATACGGAGGTGAAATATTAGCTAAAGGCCCAATTGAGGCGTTGCATGGTGAGTCGGCCTTTCAAACGAAGCTTGTGATTCAGTTTCCTGATCGAGA
>NVRQ02000037.1 GCA_002400905.2 Gammaproteobacteria bacterium
AGTTATCGAGTGAATGCAGGGCTAAAGCCTAGAAAAAGATTGGAAGCCCATGAAGTGTATTTAGCACTGGGCGATACTAATGAGACACGGCAATTGGCTTATCGTGATTCTTCTTTAGAAGATATCCCTGCTATTACGTTGAGAAATATTCGCCATAATGCTGAATTTTCTATGCCTTTGGGCGATAATCGATTTCAGCAATAAATAGAGCTGGCCCATGATCGAAAGTTAGGCTATGCGAATCTAGGCAGGCCAAAAAATCTTGTTGAGAATCAGTAGCATTTGTCACCGACCCCTTTTAAGTCCAGTTCATGATAATACGACAACGCTTTTCAATTATTAATAATGATAACGACATTGAGCTATAAGGATTGCCTTGTCAGTGACTTTATAAACTAGTCGGTGTTCACGATTAATCCGACGCGACCAATAACCTGACCAGTTATATTTTAATGGTTCTGGGTCTCCAAGCCCTTCAAAGTGCTGCCGGTTAATATCTTTAATTAACGTATTAATACGTTTTATTATCTTCTTGTCAGTTTGTTGCCAGTAGAGATAATCTACCCATGCATTTTCAGCCCAAGATAAGATCATTCTTCAATGAGATCATGTTGAATTGACTTTCCCGCTTCTAGTTCAGCAATAGCACTATTCAAACGTTCTGCATTTTTAGGGCTAGCGATTAGATATGCGGTTTCTTCGTAAGCCTTAAAATCTTCTAGACTAATCACTACCGCTGGCTTACCATTTTGGCGTGTAATTAGGATAGGTTTGTGATCATCATTGACCTTATCTAAGGTGCCTGCAAGATGGCTACGAAATGCCGAATAGCTGATAGTGTCCATAGTAGTGACTCCTGAATTAAGTACGTATCATTGTACTTGTACTTATTTACGTACGCAAATATTCGCGGTAAGCTTTCGTGACTTTAGCCTTTACCCTTAAATTGCCTGCATTTGAATGGGGGTGGGGGGAGGTCAACGACTTTAAGGCTAGACATTATTTTTACTATATACTATTGCTATATACATAGTGCGTATATATAATATGTATATAGCAAGTAGTGGAGGCATCTTATGTCAACGGGATCTGTATTTGAAAACAATAGGACGCAGGCGGTTAGATTGCCTGCGGACAGCCGCTTTCCTGACGGTGTTAAACGAGTGAATGTTCGTGTGGTGGGTGCAGATCGAGTTCTCTCTCCTATTGAAAAGACATGGGATAGTTTTTTCTTATCTGAACAAGAAGTCTCTGCTGATTTTATGTCTGAACGTGCTAGCCAGGAACAATCTGAACGAGAAGATTTCTAATGTTGAAGTTTATGCTTGATACGAACATTGTTATTTATGTTATTAAGCGTAAACCGATTGCGGCTTTAGAACTATTTAATCGTCATGTAGGGCAAATGTGTATTAGTTCGATTACCTTAGCTGAGCTACTTCATGGCGCTGAAAAAAGTGCTCAAAAGGAAGATAACTTACGTCAAGTTGAAGATTTTGTATCTCGATTAGAGGTGTTGGAATACGGAACTAAAGCGGCTGCGCATTATGGTGATATACGTGCTGATTTGGAACGCCGGGGAATGACAATTGGCGTCAATGATTTACACATTTCTGGTCACGCGAGGAGTGAAGGCTTGATACTGGTTAGCAATAAACTTCGTGAGTTCGAGCGTGTTAGTGCCTTGCGTTTAGATAGCTGGATTAATTAAAGGGGTTGAAGCTTTGCTTCATTCTAATGACTTATAACTTACGACTAAAATTCTATGACTCATAACGATATTTTACGGCGCTTGCGCTATACCTTTGATTTAAGTGATTCGCAGATGATCGCGATGTTTCGTGCGGCGGAGCATCAGGCGACGCGCGCTGAAATTAGCGATTGGCTGAAAAAGGAGGATGATCCGGCTTATCAAAAGCTGAAAGATGTGATCATGGCGACGTTTTTGAATGGTTTTATCAATCAAAAGCGCGGTAAGCGGGAGGGACCGCAACCGTTGCCTGAAAAGCGTTTAACTAATAATATTGTTTTCATGAAGCTGAAGATCGCTTTGGACTTGAAGGCGGAAGAGGTTCTGTCGATTATGGAATTGGTTGATTTTACGATGAGTAAGCATGAGTTAAGTGCTTTATTCCGTAAAGCTAGCCACAAGAATTATCGTGAATGTAATGATCAGATGTTGCGTCATTTTTTGAAGGGTTTGCAGATTAAGCATCGCGGTTTAAGCGAGAATCCTGACGGGGATGACGAAATAGAAGAAGCCGGGGAGTCCGAGGAGGTTGGGGAAGTAAAAAAGGATTCGGTGTGGGGCAATAACAAGAAAAAGAGTAAAGGCAAGGGCAAGGGCAAAAGCAAAAGCAAAAGTAAAGATAAGGCTGAGAAAAAGGCTGATAAGCACGATTCAGAGTAGAGATTGTTTTTTATGATTTATTTGGCCAATGATGGGACGCATAGAGATGAAATATGTTGTATATGTACTGTTTGGGCTAGTGTGCGCTTGTACTGACAATGGCAGTGTTTCGACAAACGCCACGGGTAAGGCGACGGTATTAGATTCACAAATCAATGCGCTTGAAAAGGCAAAAGCGGTTGATCAGCAGGTTCAAGATGCTGTGGAAAAGGCACGTAAAACGATTGAAGAGAGTGGTGGCTAGTAAGTGATTAATAGGGTTATCGATACGCCGGTATTTTAGCTGGGTAGCCGTTGCGTATTGGCTACGACGCTGATAGTGTGATTGTCAGCTAATGTAAACGATTTTGTATGATGCGTATTTGGACAGACAGGGTAAGTCAGCTTTTCCGTGGCCTATCGGTAATTGTTCTGTCGGTTTTTCTGTTTTCTTGCGCTTCAACCACTCCGAGTACTAAAAACTTTCACGTTGTTCGATCGGGCGAGACGCTTTTTCAGATTAGCCAAAAGTATGGTTATAGTCATAAGGTGGTGGCCCGGTGGAATGGGATACGGTCCCCTTATCGTATTCATGCTGGTGAGTTAATTCGAATCAGTCCACCGACGTTAATTGTTACCGCGCAAGGGAGTAAGCGTAAGGCTGCGCCGGTTATTGATAATCGTAAGCCTAAAGCAAGGTCCAAAGCCAAATCTACGTCGAGACCTCAAGTAAAAGTTAATCCCAAAGTCAGAAAAAAACCTAAAGTAAATTCTAGGAAACGAGTTCCAACTCCTAGTAATGCCAGGACTATTGCGAAATTTGGTTGGCCATTAAAAGGTCAGGTAGTATCGGGCTTCTCGGGAACGGAACGAGGTAATCAGGGTATTGATATTGCTGGTAAGCCGGGACAATCGGTACATGCGACGGCGGCCGGTAAGGTGGTTTACAGCGGGCAGGGGCTACGCCAACTGGGTCGGCTCATTATCATTAAACACGATTCACGTTTTCTTAGTGCTTACGGGTTTAACAGTAAGTTGCTGGTTGGCGAGGGTGATAGTGTAGTGCCAGGTCAGAAGATCGCGGTGATAGGCAAGAATAAGACGGGCCGTCATGTGCTGCATTTCGAGATTCGTCGTGATGGTATTCCGGTTAATCCGAAGGTTTATCTTAAGTGATGATTGTAGGCTCGCTGAGTCTGATATCGGAACCTCTACTCTAGCCTTCTTCCAGAAGAAGAGGGCATCTCTTAGAATTAAGGTAAAACATTTTTTAAAGAAAAATGATGGCGACTACATGGCGTTGTTCTTCGGTCAAAATGTTAAAGGTGCGGCAGGCAGCGCCTGAATCCATCACTTCGACGCCGATACCTTGTGCTAATAGGCTTTCACGGACGCCTTTGGCGGGCCATTTGAGTGTGGTGCCGGTGCCGAGCAAGACGATTTCGGGCTGGTATTCTTGTACTGTGGAGAGTTCGTCGGCGCTGATGTCATCGTACGGTGTGGTTGTCCAATCTTTGATCAGTCGTCGCGGCATAATTAACGAGGTCGAGGTGATGAGTTCAAGCGCAATGGGGTGATCACCAAATCGTGGGTCTTGTATCCGCTTAACAGTTGCTGCCATATCTTGTGGGGGTGTTACAATAATCTCTTGCGGCGAGTAGGCGCGGATGATGTAGTTGTTGCTATTGGTGTCTAGGCTAAACTGCATAGTAGTGGCGTCGTTTAAAATGAGATATTGTGACGTTTCTACCCTGTATAGTGCAAGCGAGCGTATTATTGTTGCGTAATATTGCCAAAGCTATTGCTATAAGCCACTAAAAATCTTAGACTTTTTACTTTTTCGAGGCGAAAAACTTTCTTGTTTCAGGACTTTCCGCGCATAAAGCGCCTACCCCCTTATGTCTTTAATATTGTCAACGAGCTCAAGGCGAAAGCCAGGGCGGGTGGCGAGGACATTATTGACTTTGGTATGGGCAACCCCGACCAGCCTACACCGAAGCATATTGTCGATAAGTTAATCGAGGCAGCGCAGCGTAGTGATACCCATCGTTATTCTTTGTCGCGTGGTATTCCGCGTTTACGACGCGCCATTTGTAATTGGTATCGCGATAAATATGATGTCGCACTTGATCCTGAAAAAAATGCCATTGTTACTATTGGTTCTAAGGAAGGGCTGGCGCATTTAGCCATGGCGATGGTCGGACCCGGCGATGCTGTTTTGGTGCCTAACCCAGCTTATCCAATACACCCTTATGGTTTTGTGATTGCTGGTGCTGATATTCGGCATGTGCCTTTGGCTGAGGGCGTTGATTTTTTTGCTGAACTTGAGAAAGCGATTAAAGATTCGTGGCCTAAACCAAAAGCTTTGGTGTTAAACTTTCCCGGCAATCCAACTGCGCAATGTGTTGACCTTGAGTTTTTTGAGAAGGTTGTTGCCATAGCTAAAGAGCATGAAATTTGGGTGATTCACGATATCGCCTATGCCGATATTGTTTTTGATGGCTATAAGGCACCTTCGATATTGCAAGTGCCTGGTGCGATAGATGTCGCTGTCGAATTCTATTCATTATCGAAAAGCTATAACATGCCTGGCTGGCGTGTTGGTTTTATGTGCGGTAACGAGATTTTGGTTGCTGCTTTGGCACGTATGAAGTCGTATCTTGACTACGGTATGTTTACGCCAATTCAGGTTGCCGCTATCACTGCACTGGAAGGACCGCAAGAATGTGTTGCTGAAATATGCGATATGTATAGGATCCGTCGTGACGTGTTATGCCAAGGTTTGAATGCGATAGGGTGGAACGTAACCCCACCCAAGGCGACGATGTTTGTTTGGGCGCCCATACCGCAAGCGTATAAAGAAATGGGTTCGCTGGAATTCTCGAAAAAATTATTGGCAGACGCCAAGGTAGCCGTATCGCCAGGTATTGGCTTTGGCTCTTATGGTGATGATCATGTGCGTTTTGGTTTAATTGAAAACGAACACCGAACACGTCAGGCTATTCGCGGTATTAAAGAAATGTTTCGCAGAGATGCCTTAATTAATCCTACTGATGGAGATAATGCAGTTGAAACCGGTTAATGTTGGAATTCTTGGCCTAGGAACAGTGGGTGGCGGCACCATTAATGTGCTCGCGCGTAATGCGAAAGAGATTGCACGTCGCGCCGGTCGAGAAATTAAGATAGTTGCTGCCGCGGCCCGTGAAGTAAAAGGGTGTTCGACCGACGGTTTTACTGTTACGGAGGATCCTTTTGAAGTTGTTAACAATCCGGATGTTGAGATTATTGTCGAATTGATTGGCGGCTATAATCCAGCGAAAGAGCTGGTATTAACCGCTATTCGTAATGGTAAACATGTGGTTACCGCGAACAAGGCCTTAATTGCGATGCATGGCAATGAATTATTTGCCGAAGCGCAAAAGCACGGCGTCACTATTGCGTTTGAAGCCGCTGTAGCAGGTGGCATTCCTATTATTAAAGCGTTACGCGAAGGCTTGGCTGGCAATTCAATTTCTTGGGTTGCGGGGATTATTAATGGTACCGGTAACTTTATTCTCACCGAGATGCGTGATAAAGGTCGTGACTTTGCTGATGTATTAGCAGAGGCGCAGGCGCTGGGTTACGCCGAAGCTGATCCGACATTTGATGTTGAAGGGATTGACGCTGCGCATAAGCTGACTATTCTTGCCTCCATTGCGTTTGGTATTCCCCTGCAGTTTGATAAGACGTTTACCGAGGGTATTTGTAATATCACACGTGATGATATGCAATATGCCGAAGAGTTAGGTTATCGCATTAAGCACTTGGGTATTGCCCGCCGTACTGATGCCGGTATTGAATTGCGTGTGCATCCGACAATGATTCCAGAGCGACGTTTAATCGCTAATGTTGATGGCGTGATGAACGCGGTATTGGTCATGGGCGATGCCGTTGGCCCGACGCTATATTATGGAGCCGGCGCGGGAGCTGAGGCGACTGCCTCTGCGGTGGTTGCTGATTTGGTTGATGTCGTCCGTGCATTAACCACAGACCCAGAAAACCGTGTGCCACATTTAGCCTTCCAGGCAGATTCTTTGTCTGATATGCCTATATTAAGTGCTGACGAATTCGAAACGGCTTATTATTTAAGAATGAATGCTGTTGATGAGCCTGGCGTGTTGGCTGATGTGACGCGTTTGCTTGGTGAGCAGGGTATTAGCATAAAATCGATTTTGCAGAAAAGCGCAGCCAACGATGACAAGTTAGTGCCGGTTGTACTGCTGACACAGCGTGTTAAAGAAGCCAAGATGAATGCGGCGCTTGATGCGATTACTCAATTGGCTTCAGTTTCAGGACCTATTGCACGTATTCGTGTTGAATCACTGAATTAATTTTTATAAATATTTTGAGAACAGATCATGCCATTTCGTAATCGCTATACTGGTTTAATTGATACTTATCGTGATCGTTTACCGGTTAATGATGACACCCGCATCATTAGCTTGGGCGAGGGTAATACGCCGTTAATTCGACTGCATAATATTCCTGACATGCTGGGCAAAGATGTTGATATTTATATCAAATACGAAGGCCTTAATCCTACCGGCTCATTTAAAGATCGCGGTATGACTATGGCGGTCACCAAAGCGGTTGAGGCAGGCAGCAAGGCGATTATTTGCGCATCGACCGGTAACACCTCTGCTTCCGCAGCGGCTTATGCAGCGCGTGCGGGTATCGCTGCATTTGTTTTAATACCTGAAGGTAAAATTTCGCAAGGTAAGTTGGCGCAAGCCATGATGCATGGTGCGGTAATAATCCAGATTAAAGGCAACTTTGATGACGGTATGCGCTTGGTAAAAGAAGTTGCCGAAACTGCGCCTGTTACGATTGTTAATTCTATTAACCCTTATCGCCTGCAAGGTCAAAAAACAGCGGCGTTTGAGATTATCGAAGAGCTGGGCCGAGCACCTGATTATCACTGCTTGCCAGTGGGTAATGCTGGTAATATCACTGCGCATTGGATAGGTTATTGTGAGTCATCAGCAGTGTCAGGTGATTGTGTTACTGAGGCTTGTACGTATTGTGACGGTCATTGCAAGTATGCAGGCGGTCCTATAGTGGGTAATCGCCCGGTGATGGTGGGTTATCAGGCCAGTGGTTCGGCGCCGTTTATGCGCGGTGGTATGGTGGATGACCCTGATACCGTTGCCACAGCAATTCGTATTGGTCACCCACAATCCTGGGATTCGGCCTGGAAAGTTAAAGCAGAATCAAAAGGCTGGTTTGACGAATGCTCAGATGAATTAATTCTTGCTACGCAAAAATTATTAACTGAGAAAGAAGGCATTTTCTGTGAGCCCGCATCGGCAACATCGCTGGCTGGTGCAATTGAGGACATTAAGTCCGGCAAGATAAAAGAGGGGAGTACGGTTGTTTGTACACTAACCGGCCATGGTCTGAAAGATCCTGATATCGCGATGAAACAAGGGCAGTCAACTTTTGTCACCATTGATGCGACACTTGATTCAGTTAAGCGAGCAATACTTGATAATATGGAATAAGTCTAAACTTTGTTTGTTAGGCATGGGCTTCAATGAGCCGGGTAATCGTTTGTGTAAGGTGTGCAGTCGACTTAGAAATGGTTTCTAGGTCTTGATCATTTAAAATATGCGATTCGAGTAAGTTGGAGGCTTCTTTTAAGTCTGGCCAGTCGACATAACAGCTTGCACTATGCAGACGATGCGCTAATTCATATATTCCTTCTGAATCGTTATTATTTTGATAGTTTTTCAGCTGTACCAGGTTGGTCGGAAGTTCCTTTAGTAGTATCCCTCGCAGTTCGTCAACGATAGATGCCGATTTTTTATCTGCATTACGTGAATTTAATTTGTTCCCCTTATCATTGTTAATAAACCAGTTATCAAGGTGATACGATAACTCTTTCTCCGTCACGGGTTTAATTAGCCTGTCATTAAAGCCAATGCTAACGAGTTCACGTAAACTTAAACTAATGGCATCTGCAGTTAATGCGATAATTGGTGTGTTTTGGTTTACGCAACCTTCGCAGCGGATAGATTTAACGGCTTCAATTCCATTAACGTCTGGCATATGAATATCCATTAATATCATATCGAAATGGTCTTGTGTTGCGATGCGGACTGCTTCGGCACCACCATTGGCTAATTGATAACTATGCCCGTGGGGCCCCAAAAGGTTAGATACGACACGAAGATTAATTTCATGGTCATCTGCGATGAGAATATGGCGGCTATTACTTGAGGATGTTCTTGAGTCGATTTTTCTAGGCTGTGCTCGGTTATGCTGAGCTTTCTTCGGACTGAGGGAGTTAATAAGGTTATCTTCACGTACAGGGCGAGTAATTACGGTATCGACACCAAATTCTTGGTAGGTGTCTAATGCAGGTTTTTCGATTTGTGGTACCAAGAGACAACGCCTATTAGTGTCTATAGAGGATAGGGCGAATAGTAGTTTTTTCTCATCTGTACCAGCAGTGCGTGATAGTGACAGAATAACGATATCTGCTGATTGTGTGTTTTTATAATCAATGATTGCTGAGCAATCATAAGCGTCAACATTTTCAGCTCCCGCTCGGTGCAACATATGCATCGTCGCTAGACGTGTAAAGTTATGATCGTCAAATAGGGTGATTCGCTTGCCAAGCAAGGGCTTATTGATTCTGGATTCGGATATAGTGTGTTTAGCCGTTTTGACTTGTATTTTACAGTGGAAAATAGTTCCTTTCTGAACGGTGCTCTCGACGTCGATGCTGCCATCCATGCTTTCTACAAGTTTATGCGTAATACTTAAGCCAAGGCCGGTACCGCCAGAGCGACGCCCCGGATTATTTTTTGAAACGCTGTAAGCAGTGAACAGTTTACTGATTTCGGATGATTCAATGCCGATGCCATTGTCTTCAACGTTGATTCCCAAAGTGATCGCGTCAGTATTATGTCCTTCATCCATCACACGTAATACGACCGAGCCGGATTGGGTAAATTTAAGGGCATTGTGCAGTAGATTGAGAATGATTTGTTTTATACGTAGCGGATCACCATTTATATAGTCAGGCACATCGTTATAAACCAACATCACCAGTTCATTGCAGTTTTCGTGCGCTTGTGGTGCCAGTAATTGTATCGTCTCTTCAATGCACTCACGCAAATTAAAATCAATTGGATTAATGCTGAGCTTGCCGGCTTCAATTCGTGATAGATCGAGAATGTCATTGATAATCTTAATAAGATGTTCGCCAGACTTTTTAATGGTCGATATGTATTCGGCCTGTTGTTCATCTAAATGGGTCTGATTAAGAATATCAGCAAAGCCTAAGACGGCGTTCATTGGTGTGCGAATTTCATGACTGATATTGGCGAGAAATTCAGACTTGGCTTGGTTTGATTCATGTTCTTTTTGGCGTGCACTTTCTAATGCTACGTTTTGGCTTTCAACTGTCTTGAGTGTATTGCGTAGCTCGGAAGTGGCCTGATCGACTTCGTCGATGAGCGCCATCTGAGATGCTTTGATGGTATTAGCCATAGCAGTAACGCCATTTTGCAGCGTTTTTATTTCACCCGAAGAATCGACTTTTAATTGAATATCGAGATTACCTTTTTCAATTCGTTCAACCGCATCACTTAACTCAACAATAGGCTTTGTTATGGCGCGACCGATCAGTAGGCCAAAAGTACTGGTTAATGCCACGGCTAATAGCGTGGCCAAAATAATTTTTAATAAGGCTGCTTGTTTAGCCAGTTCAATAGAGGCGGTGCTTATCCTTAAAGTAACAATACCTACATCATTGGCTTCAATTAGTGGGTTAGACTGTAAGAGAAACGAGTCATCTTCATTAATAGCAGCACGCACATGACTGGTTAGAATGGGTTGTCGAAAAACGCGCTCTGGAAAGTCATACGATTTTTGCAAAGCAATGTCAGACCTCGCAAGTTGCGTAGGGTCTGACTGCCTCACATGTGACTGCATGGTGCCGTTGTGCGTCGAGATATCGACACTGAGTACATCTTCTTCGAGTAAGGTGGCAAGGCTTAGTTGATCGAGTAGATCCTGGTTTTCCGCAGCAATAGCGACTTCACTTGAGCGTGCCAAGTTACGAGCGATGGTATCAGCACGAATATTAAGTGACGTATCGAGTGTGGCGAAGTGATTAGTGATTTCGCTATAGGACAACCACACGGCAATCAATGTGACCGGTAAAACGGCCAACAATATGACTTTACTTTTAATGCCTAGGTTTTTCACAGGGTACAGAACCAAATGTCGCAGTGTCGTCCTTTTCTCCGAATTATCAGTGTATAACAGATCAAAGTATTAGGGCGCTCTTTTGCTGTTTCAACGAGCAAAGTGTTTGTTTTTACGATAGAATTCGCGCATGCATTTCTCAACTATTGAAGATTTTGTCGGGAATACCCCACTGGTGCGTTTGCAACGATTAACTGGCCAGAATAACAACACCATTTTGCTGAAATTAGAAGGCAATAATCCTGCCGGATCGGTTAAAGATCGTCCAGCTATAAGTATGATTAGTCATGCCGAGGCGAGGGGAGATATTACGCCTGGCGACACCTTGATTGAACCTACTAGTGGAAATACCGGTATCGCTCTGGCTATGGCGGCCGCAGTGAAGGGTTATCACATGATTTTAGTGATGCCAGAGCATATGAGCCTTGAACGGCGCAGCATTATGCGTGCTTACGGTGCTCAGATTGTGTTGACGCCCAAAGATGGCAGCATGGAAAAGGCCATTGATGTCGCCCATGAAATGGTCGGTCGTGGTCAAGGCAAACTGCTTGATCAATTCGCTAATCCTGACAACCCCTTAGCGCATTACGAGGGCACGGCGAAAGAGATTTGGCGTGATACCCAGGGCACAGTGACACATTTTGTCTCATCTATGGGAACCACGGGAACCATAATGGGTAGTTCTCGCTACCTAAAAGAGAAAAATTCTGCTATTCAAATCATCGGTGTTCATCCTGAGGAAGGTTCGGCTATCCCAGGAATTCGTCGATGGCCTAAAGCGTATTTACCTAAGATTTACGATGAAACGAAGGTTGATCGTATTATCGAAGTGAATGAGCAAGAAGCCACAGATACTATGCGTGCAATGGCGTGTGAAGAAGGTATTTTTGCCGGTATGTCGTCGGGTGGGAGTTTATGTGCTGCATTGCGTTTATCAGAAGAAGTGGAAAATGCAACAATTGTTAGCATAGTTTGCGATCGTGGTGACCGCTATATTTCAACCGGGTTATTCCCCGCAGATTAAGCGGTGCTGCCCATGAACAAGGTCATGACGTTATTATGAACGTATTTGTTTTTGATGTAGAAACGGTGCCTGATGTTGATGGTGCCCGGCGAATTTTTGATCTTAGCGGCCTTGATGATAAAGGCGTTGCTGATATTATGTTTTATCAGCGTCGTCAGCAGGTTGGTACGGAATTTTTACGTCATCATCTGCATCGTATTGTTGCCATATCGGTTGTTTTTCGCAGCAATGATCGACTTAAAGTTTGGTCCTTGGGTGATGAGGATTCTTCCGAAAAAGAGCTCATCCAACGGTTTTTTGATGGCATCGATAAATACACGCCAACACTTGTGTCATGGAATGGCAGTGGTTTTGATCTGCCGGTATTGCACTATCGTATGCTGGTTAACGGTGTCATCGCACCGCGTTATTGGGAAGGGGGTGGTGATGACCGCGACTTTAAGTGGAATAACTATCTAAGCCGCTACCATCAGCGTCATACTGACCTAATGGATGTTTTGGCAGGTTTTAGTCCGCGTGCCAATGCACCATTGGATGAAATGGCCGCCTTACTGGGTTTTCCAGGCAAAATGGGCATGAGTGGTGCCAAAGTATGGGGTGCCTATCAAAATGGTGACATTAAAGGCATTCGTAATTATTGCGAGCTCGATGTACTCAACACTTATCTGATTTATCTTCGTTATCAAATGATTCGCGGCCAGCTCTTGGAGGCTGAGTATATCGCTGAGTGTCAAATGCTACGAGACTACTTAGCGGAACAGAAACATGAACATTTTGATCACTTCTTAAGCGCGTGGAAAAACTAAAAAAACATGGCCAGAGCAAAAAAACAGATCATCATCGAGCATACCGCAACAGTAGAAGATCTTAGCCACGATGGCAGAGGTGTTGTACGTGTTGACGGTAAAGCTGTTTTTATTGATGGGGTATTGCCCGGTGAAGAAGTCACCTTTAATTTAACAAAGCGTCGCCGCCGCTGGGCGGTGGCTAAGCTAATTAGTATTAGCAATGCCTCAAATGATCGAATCGAACCACGTTGTGCAGCGGCTGCAATGTGTGGTGGTTGTAGTTTACAGCACCTGAGTGCCGAATCGCAGACTGCCTTAAAACAACGTGGCTTACTAGAATCGTTAAAGCGTATAGGTAAGACCGAGCCTGACGAGGTGTTACCTATTATGACGGGTGACCAATGGGGTTATCGGCGCAAGGCGCGACTTGGTGCGCGCTATGTGACTAAGAAGCAATCATTGCTTATCGGTTTTCGTGAGAAGGACGGTCGTTTTCTGACCGATATGCATCGTTGTGAGGTGTTGCATCCTAGCGTTGGTGAACGCATTGACGAGTTACGTGAATTGGTCGGCAGTATGACTGCTGTCAAAGAGATCGCTCAGATCGAAGTGGCGGTTGGTGATGAGGTTACCGCATTAATATTTCGTAACCTTGTTGAGTTGAATGAAAGCGATCAAGAAATCCTTATTAACTTTGCTAAGACCAGTGGCTTACATATTTATTTACAGCCTGCAGGCCCCGCTAGTATCGCACCACTCTGGCCGCTTGATTCAAAATTGTCTTACCGTCTTGATCAATTCGATCTTGAATTCGAATTTTTGCCGAGTGATTTTACTCAGGTTAACCAGAGCATTAATCAGCAAATGATTGCGCAAGCGATCAGCGTGCTTGATTTAAATAAACAAGATCGCGTTTTTGACTTGTTTTGTGGACTGGGAAATTTTAGCTTGCCTATCGCACAGTCCGCAGGCGCAGTGCTCGCCGTTGAGGGTGAAGCAAGTCTCGTGCAAAGAGCAAAAGACAACGCACAGCGAAACGGCATCGACAATGTTGAATTTTTTGCAGCAGACTTAAGTAAACCACTTACTGATGCGCCGTGGTTTAAATCGTTTATTGATCAAGGCGTAGATAAAATGTTGCTTGATCCGCCACGATCTGGTGCCTATGAAATTATTAAAGAACTTGCGTCAGTTAAATTTAAGCGAATCGTTTATGTCTCTTGTCATCCTGCTAGCTTAGCGCGCGATACTGAATTACTAGTGAGCGAGCAAGGCTATAAATTGGTCAAGGCAGGCATTATGGACATGTTTCCGCATACGGCACATGTAGAAGCCATGGCCGTGTTTGAACGCTAATGCCTAAAGAAATAGAACGTAAGTTTCTTATCAAGAATGATGATTGGCGTATCACCGCTGATAGTGGTGTTGAGATGGTGCAAGGCTATTTGCAAAGCGGTAAAGAAAGCTCGATTCGAGTTCGCCTGACAGGTGATACTGCTTGGCTTAATATTAAAAGCGCAACGCTGGGTATTTCACGCAGTGAATACGAATATACGATTCCATTAGAGGATGCCAAAGAGATTTTGTCTGGTTTATGCGGAGAATCAATTGTCGGTAAAACGCGCTACCATGTTGATGTTGGCAATCATACTTGGGAGGTTGATGTCTTTGCCGATGACAACGCTGGGTTAGTCGTTGCAGAAATAGAATTATCGGCAGAAGATGAAGCGTTTGAGGTGCCTGCTTGGGCAGGCGAAGAAGTCTCACTTGATACGCGTTACTATAATGTTTGCTTGGCAAAACATCCCTATAAAACCTGGTCTTAAAACCTTAATGCATCGAGGCATTCTTGTTTCGGCCTTGTTTGCCGTGTCGCTTTTGCTCCTTGCTTGCTCTCCCAAAGATAACGACTCTATTCGCTTTGCTTTGCAAAGCATGCCCGTTACGCTAGATCCACGTTTTTCTACCGATGCGGCAGGCAGTAGAATTAACCGCTTATTGTACCAACGCCTGGTCGGGTTTGATGATAATTTTCAAGCGATACCCGAGCTGGCCGAATGGCAACAGCTTGATTCACAACATTATCGATTTGTGCTTATCGAAGCAGATCGCCAATTTCATCATGACGGCCATCAACTTAATACACATGATGTCACGGCAACCTTTGAATACATCAAAGATCCAGCTAATGCATCACCGCATCAAACGACCCTGGCGGTTATCAGCCGGATAAAAATAATCGATGAAAAGACACTCGATTTTTATCTGAGTGAGCCGGACGTGTTATTTCCAACACGGTTAGACATTGCAATTTTGCCTGCTAACTTGATTGCGTTAGATCATAATTTTCACGACAACCCTATCGGCAGTGGCGAATTTAAATTTGTTCGCAAGCCTTCGCCGACTCGTTTGCAGTTGCAGCGCTTGTCTGACAAACAGTATTTTGAATTTACTCATGTGCCGAACCCAACAACACGCGTACTTAAGTTGGTTAACGATGAAATCGACATGATGCAAAACGATATTAGTCCCGAGCTGGTAACTTACCTTGATAAACATAAGGGTATCAACGTTGAGCGTAGTCGAGGGTCAAACTTTACCTATATTGGCTTTAATTTACAGTCGAACACACTGAGCAATTTATTAGTTCGTCAGGCTTTAGCGTATGGCTTAAATAAAGCGGAGATCATAAAATTTCTTTTTCAAGGCTCTGCGCGACCTGCGAATACCATATTAACGGATGATCATTGGGCGGGTAATAGCGCACTACGGGATTATGAATACAATCCTGAGTTAGCGCGTAAGCTACTTAACGACGCGGGTTACGATGATACTCGTCCACTTGAGTTAAGTTACAAAACATCGAGTGACCCCTTTCGAATTCGTTTAGCGACAGTCATTCAAAGCCAGCTAGAAGCGATTGGTGTGCTGGTTGACATACGAAGCTATGATTGGGGAACATTCTATGGTGATATAAAATTAGGACGTTTCCAGCTGTACAGCTTAAGCTGGGTTGGGACTAAGTCGCCGGATATTTTTCGCCATGTTTTTCATAGCAGTGCCGTTCCGCCAAAGGGGGCGAATCGAGGGCGATACATCAATCACCAAGTGGACAATTTGATTGAAGCGGCTGCGCTTGAATCAGATGCTGCTGCGCAGGCGCAGTTTTATCAACAAATACAATCAATCATCCACGATGATTTACCCTATATTCCGTTATGGTATGAAGATCATGTTTATCTATCACGTGACACTATTAGTGGTTACAGTATGTCAGTAGACGGTAGCTATGATGGTTTAAAAACAGTGGTCAAACGATAATGGCTCAACGTCTTCATATTAGTATTGTTCAGCAACGCTTATCGTTCTACGACGCGAATAAATTGATATTTACGTGCGTAGTTTCGACCGCTGAAAAGGGCGTGGGAGAGCTGAATGGAAGTGGCTGCACGCCACGTGGCATGCATGTGATTCGCGCGAAGATAGGTGCTGAACACGCTATCAATAGCGTATTTGTTGGCCGTCGACCAACGGGGGAGATTTACAACGAGGAATTAAAGCACAATTTCCCCGATCGTGATTGGATATTAACGCGCATACTTTGGTTGAGTGGTTGCGAGTTGGGTAAGAATCGTTTGGGTAATGTCGATACGATGCGCCGTTATATCTATATTCATGGGTGTCCTGATACCGTTGCGATGGGTGAGCCGGGATCTCATGGCTGCATTCGTATGCGTAACGATGACATTATCACCTTATTCACGCTGGTAAAGGCCGGTACCAAAGTGACTATCAGCGAAGTGGATTAGCCAAAATATGCTCAACTATTTTATAAGTCGAATTGCTAGCGCATGTGTCGTAATACTGGGTGTTTCGTGCTTGGTATTTTTCTTTATTCATTTGATCCCCGGTGACCCGATAGAGGTTATGCTGGGTGAGTCAGCACGCCCTGCTGATCGTGAAGCCTTACGTCAGGCATTAGGCTTAAATCAGCCTATTTTAACGCAGCTTGGTCAGTATCTTTCTAATCTCAGTCAATTTGATTTAGGTCGCTCACTGCATTCCAAGCAAGCCATCAGCAGTTTGTTGTGGGAGCGTATTCCAGCAACGGTTGAGCTTGCCTTATCAGGTTTGTTGGTTGCGCTGGTACTTGCCTTTCCACTCGGTATTATCGCTGCACTAAAACGTGATACGGCTTGGGATCACAGCGCAATGACGGTCTCACTGTTAGGGGTTTCTATACCGAATTTTTGGATGGGGCCTTTGCTGATTTTAGCATTTTCTATTGGTTTAGGTTGGTTGCCGGTAAGTGGGCGTGATGAGGCGACATCGATAATCTTGCCAGCCTTAACCTTAGGCACCGCAATGGCGGCAATTTTGTCGCGTATGATTCGTTCAACACTGCTTGAAGTATTAGGTGAGGATTATATCCGTACTGCCAGGGCGAAAGGTTTGTCGAGTTACCAGGTGGTGCTGCGTCATGCATTACGTAACGCGATGCTACCAGTGATTACATTAATTGGTTTGCAGCTAGGGACTTTATTGGGTGGTGCAGTCATTACCGAAATTGTCTTTGCCTGGCCTGGTGTTGGCCAACTCACTATTGAGGCAATTCAAAAACGTGATTATCCCGTTCTTCAGGCCTGTATATTATTAATTAGTGTAAGTTATGTGGTGGTTAATACGATGACTGATTTGGTCTACGGTGCGCTAGACCCCAGAGTGCGACTTAATGAGTCGTGATCTCGCAAGGTTAACTAAACGCCTCGATTCATTGCGCAGGCAGAGATCCTGCGCAATGAATCGAGGTGCCCTTTAGTATGATTAGAGATAGCCTCAGTATTGGTGTTATTGCAGTGTGGGTGTTCGCCGCCTTATTTGGTGCTTATTTTGGCTTAAGCCCCTATGAGATCGACCTGCCTTCAATATTGACGCCGCCGAATAGTCAAGTGTGGTTGGGACATGATGATTTAGGCCGCCCACTTTTTGATCGCCTAGTCGAAGGTGCTAACGTCTCGTTTACCGTCGCGGTAACGGTTGTTATTATCTCATCGGTGATGGGTACATTGATTGGCACCACCAGCGCTTATTTTGGCGGCTGGTTCGATCATTTGATTGTCCGCATTATTGATGTGTTACTTGCATTTCCTGGTATTTTATTAGCTATTGCCCTGGCAGGTGTCATGGGTCCAGGTATCGAAAATGTGGTTATCGCTCTATCGATTGTTGGCTGGGTGGGTTTTGCTCGGTTATCACGTGCACAGGTCATGAGCGTCAAGCACCGAGACCATGTTGTTGCAGCCAATGCACTCGGCAGCACTCGCACGACAATTATTTTTCGCCACTTGATTCCTTTAATACTAGCACCACTCATGATAGAAGCTACCTTTGGTATTGCGAGCGTGATATTGGCAGAAGCAAGTTTATCGTTTCTCGGCTTGGGTGTGCAGCCACCCTCAGCGTCTTGGGGCAATATGGTACGTGATGGCACGCGCTATATGCTGGTTGCGCCACATATGGTGTTAATGCCAGGGTTAGCTATTATGATGGTGGTATTGGCGGTAAATTTATTAGGTGATCGCATTCGTGATCGACTCGATGTGCGCATTAAAGAAAATAATGAGAAATAGAGAGACCTTTGCACGATGGTGATTTTTCGTTAGGGCAAGGCAAAAATCGTCTCATACCCCAAGGGTTCTTTTTAATACCCCCTTGAGGGGTACACCTAGAAAGCACAGTTTACAAGAGTAAATGAGCATTTTGAGACTATTTTTAACACCGCCATAGTGGAAAAGATGCTTCGTGCAAAGGTCTCATAGAGTATTATTGGTCATTGCGTAACGTACAAAGAAGAAACAAAACCAGCGAATAGATAATATGTCACTTGGCCCATTAATGGTTGGAATAAAAAGCACAGAGCTTGATGAGGTCGAGCGCGAGTTACTGTGTCACCCCTCTGTGGGCGGCGTCATCTTATTTACACGTAACTATGAATCACTCAACCAGCTCGAAGCATTGGTCACAAATATTCACGCATTGAGAAAACCGAATCTATTGGTTGCTGTAGATCAAGAGGGGGGTCGCGTACAACGCTTTCGTGATGGCTTTTCCACATTGCCTGCAATTCGAGAGCTAGGTAAGCGCTATGATCTAGATCACGATGGGGCGCTACAACAAGCAGAGAGATGGGGTTGGCTGATGGCGGCTGAATTGCGCGCCATTGGTATCGACATGAGTTTTGCCCCTATTTTGGATATTGATAGAAAAAAGAGTCAAGTGATCGGTGACCGTGCTTTTCATAGTGATAGCGCGGTAATTTCTCGTCTCTCTTTTCGCTATATGCGCGGTATGCACAATGCGGGAATGTCAGCCACCGCAAAACACTTTCCTGGTCACGGAGGGGTAAGTTCAGACACGCATACCGAATGCGCTATCGATGACCGCAGTTTCGAAGCGATTGTGGGTGATGATATACGGCCGTTTAATCATTTGATTGAATCAGACCTTGCCGCAGTGATGATGTCGCACGTTATATACAGTCAGGTTGATCGTTGGCCTGCGAGCCTGTCCGCGGTTTGGATACAGCAGATACTGCGTAAACGGCTCGGTTTTCAAGGCGTAATATTTAGTGATGATCTGTGTATGGAAGGCTGTGGTATTGCCGGCAGCATGATTGAGCGCACGCGTAAAGCGCTTGATGCAGGCTGCGATATGGTCTTGATTTGTAATGATTTCGTTGCTATTGCTGAGGTAGTTTCTGGTTTAGAGTGTAGTTCTGATCCTTTAGCGACATCGCGTTTGGCGCGACTGCATGGCCATAAGGCATTGAACTTGAAGGCGTTGCATCATAGCCTCTTATGGCAACAAGCCCGAGATGCCTTGGCGGGCGATACACCGCCACCATTGCAGTTAAGTTAACGTGTTAAAATCACTTTTTTTCATAGCGCATAGAGTTGATTCGTGGAAGAATTTTTAAGTCAATTTAGAGAATGGACCTGGGGTAATTGGATTAACCAGGTTTTTGTTATCGTCTTTATTACCTTGCTTGCTGCTTACCTTCAGCGCCGTGTCGTGAAAAAAATTCACCAGCGTTTGCAGAAAACTAAAAACCCCTGGGACGATACATTAATTGATGCGATACGTCGGCCAATTACTGCACTGATATGGATTATCGGTATTAGTTTTGCTGTGTCGATTATTCAGATGCACGCAGAAGTCCCTATTTTTAATGCGATAGATCCAATTCGTGACGTGTTGATTATCGCGATTATTGCATGGTTTCTTTTACGTTTTATTCGTGCCGCTGAAGAAAACATCATCAAGAAAGAGAGGGCAACTTCTATTGATGAAACCACTGTTCATGCCATGGGTAAGTTATTACGCATCGCGGTGGCGATCACCTCATCGCTGGTTATTCTGCAAACGTTTGGTTACAGCATTACAGGCGTATTGGCCTTTGGTGGGGTGGGTGGTATCGCTGTTGGTTTTGCCGCAAAAGACCTATTAGCGAATTTGTTTGGTGGTCTGATGATATTTTTAGACCGTCCCTTTGCTATTGGTGATTGGATACGTTCCCCCGACAGGGAAATTGAAGGCACAGTTGAAGATATTGGTTGGAGAGTTACGCGAATACGTACTTTTGATAAACGCCCATTGTATGTGCCGAACTCCGTGTTTACGACTGTCTCGGTTGAAAATCCCTCGCGCATGCTAAATCGCCGAATTAAAGAAACCATTGGTATTCGCTACGATGATGCAGAAAAAATAGATGTTATTATTAAAGATGTGAAACAAATGTTGATTGATCATGTCGAAATCGATAATAAGCAAACCATGATTGTTAACTTTAATGCCTTCGCGCCATCATCCTTGGATTTCTTTATCTATACGTTTACACGCACAACAGAATGGATATATTTTCATGAAGTCAAGCAAGACGTATTGTTGAAAATTGAAAAAATTATTCGTGGTCATGGTGCAGAAATCGCATTCCCAACTTCTACGCTACACGTGCCTGACGGTATAACCACCCATCAGCAGTAGTTATTAATCTCGACACGTAACCACTGAGAGCATTATGTTTCGTTTAAAAATAGCGATGTTATTCATATTATGCTTAGTGCCCCTATCGACAGCATTGGCATTATTCTTACCTTTGCCGAAGTTACCGCCAATTCCTAACGATAATCCCCTTGTCGAAGAAAAAATTGAGTTGGGAAAACAACTATTTTTTGATACGCGATTATCAAAAAATAATAATTTATCGTGCAATAGCTGCCATAACGTATCCGGCAGCGGTAGCGATGGAATGGAAACACCTATTGGTAGTACAGGAAAAAAACACCGTCGTAATAGTGCAACCATTTGGAACGTCGGCTTTCACACGAGCCTGCACTGGGATGGCGAAGCCTTAAGTTTGGAGCATCAGTTTGCACTGCATCTGGTTGATCCTGCAGTGCTGGATAACACCGCGAAAGCGGTTGAAAAACGTATTGCTAATATCCCTGGATATAAACGTCAGTTTGCCGAAATATTTGGTGATGAAGGCGCGACTGTCGGTACCATTGCAAAAGCATTGGCCAGCTATCAACGCACGCTAGTTACGGCAAGCAGTCCTTTTGATCGCTTTCTCGAGGGTGATGAATTCGCAATAAATGAGCAAGCGAAGCAAGGCTTCGCGACATTTCAACAAGTTGAATGCGGGGCCTGTCACTTCTATGTCAATTTTGCCGGTCCGCAACCCGGTATTGCATTAGAAATGGGCGAAGGATTCTGGGAGTTATTCCCCAATACGCGTGGCACTAAATATGAAGAAAAATACGATCTCATTAGCGACGACTTAGGGCGCTTTAATTACACAGGTGACGAAAACCATAAAATTATGTGGCGTGTTCCATCATTGCGTAATATCGCGATTACCGGCCCTTACTTTCATAACGGCAAAGTTAAAACCTTAGATGAAGCAGTACGCGTTATGGCATCGACTGAGCTTGATAGAGCGCTAAATGAACAGCAAGTTGCGGATATTGTCGAATTTTTAAAAAGCTTAACCGGTCGTTTCCCTGCACAATCGTTACCGCGCTTACCCGATGATAACGGCGTCGAAGATGCTATTAATCACCGCAAGGCTCCCAAAAGAGCAGGTGGGGTACAAATGGGTGTGTTTACTATTGATTCAAGTGGTGCGATGACACTACCACTAGCGAAATAAATGTTAGCGATGTTTGGCCGAATACTCAGCAATAGTTTTAGAAGCAAGCATAGGCAGGGACATGTATTGTTTACCGTAGTATTTCTGACTCTATTATCAAGTCAGGCCCTGGCAAATCGTTGCGCTAGTATTCACTCATGGACAGGTTGTTATCTTGATGATCAGGCCGAGGGTTGTGATAGCAAAGTGGTCAAAATAGACTTTACTAATCTTGAGGGCGAGACTCAATCTCAGTGGATAGCTAAAACCGACATTCGACATAACACCGAATTGAAAACTCACATCATTGGGATAATGCAAAACTTTACGACTGTTAACTCGTATCTCGATGCGCATTGTTCTGATGGTCCTTGTCTTACCGGCCATGATTATCTTTGTGAAGACGGCTAGTAAGTCTTGCACAGTAAGCCTACAAAGTTTTTCTATGTACGCTGATTTTAAGCCCGCATGGTGGTTGCCGTCACCCCATCTACAAACTTTGTGGCCAGCTTTTTTTCGTCAGCGAGCGAAACTAAATTTAACACATGAACAGTTCGAATTAGCCGATGGTGATTTTTTAGACCTGTGCTGGAGTCAACGGTCAGAAGGGCAGGTTGTATTATTGATTCATGGCTTGGAAGGCTCGATAAATTCGCCCTATGCCTCAGGACTATTTGCTACCTTGGAGAGCAAGGGCTATCGGCCTGTGTTCATGCATTTTCGAGGTTGCAGCGGGCGGCATAATCGGCTGGATAGGGCATACCATTCTGGTGATACACAAGATATTGCTGCGGTGGTTGAGCATATTACGGCGAAGACGGGTACCCCGGTCTTTGCAGCCGTGGGTTATTCTCTTGGTGGTAACGCGCTACTGAAATGGTTAGGAGAAACAGGCGTACAAAATCCCTTGGCCAAAGCTGTTGTGGCCTCTATCCCTTTTCGGCTGAGTGATGCAGTAGATCGACTCGATATGGGCTGGTCGCGTATGTACCGAAACTATTTATTGGGTAAATTACAAAAAAAAATCATTGATAAATTTTCCAGTAGAAAGTCCCCGATCACTGTAGATGTGGCTTCATTGAAAAGCTTCTGGGACTATGATGAGCAGGTAACGGCAGTTTTGCACGGTTTTAACAGTGCGCAGGATTATTACACGAAAAGTAGTTGCCGCCAGTATTTACGCTCTATCGAAATACCTACGCAAATCATTCACGCTATCGATGATCCCTTTATGTTTAAAGATACAGCTCCAGAGCCTGCTGAGTTGTCTGATAGTATCGATTTTCAACTAACACGGCGTGGTGGCCATGTTGGCTTTGTCTGCGGAACGTTGCCATGGCGAGCGCGTTATTGGCATGAAGAAAAAATTTGCCAATTCCTCAAGGGCTGAGCTTCCTCTATAATAGATTACACTTTATAACTTTTGACAACGATAAATGAGAGTGCCACGTGTTTACTTATCGGCTACCGGCATCGTGAACAATGATTGAATTACTAAGGAGTACATTGATTGGGCGATATAGGCGAGTGAATATTGCGCCGAGACAAGGCGGGCATTATGAAAAAACTGCAGGCGTATACGCATACGGTGAGGATTTTTTTATAGTGACCAACGCAGGCGTAGGCCAATAAGCACCGCGTATGTCGTCTAATCAATGTACTCATTAGTAACTCAGCATAAAAATGCTAGCCAGCTTGGAGTTGACAACTTACGTCGCCTGGTCACATTACGTGGCTTAGCAATTATCTTGCAGACGGTCACCTTATTAGTCGCCGTCTATTATTTACATCAAACACTGCCGCTTGTTCCTATTGTTACAGTCATTGTCTTTTACGCCGTGCTAACGCTGTATACCTGGTATCACATTCAACACACGCAGAGTGTTGACAGTAACGAGTTTTTTTTGCACCTGATGGCCGATGTCGCCGTACTGACCATCTTATTGTATTTTTCCGGTGGCGCAACCAACCCCTTTATTCTTGTTTATTTGTTGCCCATTACTATTGCTATTGTATTGTTGCCAGCTCGTGCTATTTGGGGCCTCGCAGCGATTACTGCATTAAGCTATACCTTATTACTGTGGCAGCATTTCCCCTTAGAGATGGAGCACGGTCATTCGAGTTACAATGAGTTTAATGTTCATATTATTGGCATGTGGTTTAGCTTTGTCATTACCGCCATTTTAATTTCGTATTTTGTGGTCGGTATGCGTAATACCTTGCAGGCACAACAAGCTGCGTTAGGCGAGGCACGCGAGCGCGTGATGCGTGACGAGCAGTTAGTGACACTGGGTACGCTGGCCGCTAGCACCGCTCATGAATTAGGCACGCCACTGAGCACCATGGCATTGTTGCTGGATGAGCTTGATGATAGTGATATAACCGACGCACAAAAAAGAGAAAACATCAGTGTCATGCGTGGCCAAGTGAGTCGCTGTCGTGATGCTTTAGCCACGCTATCTTCTTCAGTCGGTAGCGTTCGCTTAACCGGCGGTACGGCGGTGAGCTTAGACCAGTATATTCAAGACGTATGTGATGAGTGTGAGAGCAATCGACCTGGCAAACACCTTTCACTGACATGGCTGACCGAGAATCCTGCGCCAGTCATCGTTATTGATCGCAGCTTGAGCCAAGCACTCGTTAATATTATTGATAATGCGCAAAAGGTATCCAATAAAACCACCGAAATTAATGTCTCGTGGAGCAGTCATAGTATTGAATTAACGGTGAGTGATTGTGGGCCAGGTATTCCTAAAGTCATCGAGGCATCCATGGGTAAAGAACCCATCGCGATAGACAGCACCGAGAGTGAAGGGCTAGGTATCGGACTCTTTCTCGCGCATTCAGTAATTCGCCGCTTCGGTGGTAACGTCAATATGGTTAACCGAACAGGTGGTGGATCCATTACTGCCGTTAAATTACCCTTAGCGAATTTGATCGCTTAAAGGAATAACAGAATAAATGGATAAGCCGCTACTCATCGTCGATGATGACACACTCTTCGCTGAAACACTGTCACGTGCACTAACGCGAAAAGGTTATGTTGTGAGTGTTGCCAATGATCTTGACGACGCATTTCTCAACATTGCCGAGCACCGTTACGACTACGCAGTCATCGATCTTAAGCTCGGTAATCAATCTGGCTTAGAAGTGGTGTCGCGTTTACATAGACATCATGCTCAATGCAGTATTGTTGTGCTAACAGGCTTTGCTAGCATTGCCACTGCGGTTGGTGCCATTAAATTAGGTGCCAGCCAATATTTGATGAAGCCAGTGGAGATAGGTGATTTATGTGACGTATTAGAGGGTAGTGAGCGCGAGCAAAGCAATACCCCGGTTGATGATGATCCTATGTCCGTCAAACGGCTTGAATGGGAGCATATACAGCGCGTGTTGACCGAGCACGATGGCAATGTTTCCGCCGCCGCTCGCTCACTCACTATGCACCGTCGCACCTTACAGCGAAAACTGCAAAAACGCCCCGTTAAACGTTAAAACCGCACCCAGCGAAGCGCTAGCTGTATTTGCCTTTAGCGCTGGCGGCAGAGAGGTATCCGCGTTAAAATTACGCCCACTATCTCGTACGATAAGGTTCTTCAATGAGCACACAAACACCTGAACAAGCACAAGAACTCGCTCAAGAGTATTGCTTTAATATTCTGTGCTACCTGTTTGATCAACGCCAGGATGATGCCTCCTCTCAGCTCAGTGTTAGCAGCGTAGCCGAAGCCTTGAATTATGATGAACGGTCAACCAGCCTTATTGTTGAAGACCTCATGGACAGCGATCTCATCGAGTCGGACGAAAAGAATGGACACGTCTCACTGACCGCACTAGGGCTTGATGTCGTCACGCGTTACCGTAAAAACTATAACCGCGTGCCAGCCGACACGGCATCAAGCGACGTTCGTGATGAAGCCATGTCAATGGTGTTACCGGGTGTGGTTGATATCTTGTTACCCGAAACGCATAGTGTAGTTAAAGCCACTTTTCCAGCAGTAGCCGATACCTTGCGTGCTGACGCACCTAACCTGGGTTTAAGCGACGACCAGTTAGCCGAATTAGAAGCCGACATTCATACGGTCGAAATACAATTGGCCTCACCACGACCTAAAACCCAAGTCTTAGTGCAATGTTATCGCGCTATCGAACTCACGCTCAACGAAGCTGATACCAATGCTGGTAACGGGAATAAAATTAATGAATTAATACGTTCCGTTAAAAGTCTTATGGCATGACCGACAGTGCAGCGTGCCACAACACAAAGAGAATCACCTATAGCCTAAAACGTCGCGGTTACGATTTGGGCACTGTGCACAGTGGCGATGAGGGCGAGGGTTCAATATCAAGCGACGATGAACTCAGTAATTGGCAGCAAGGAAAACCTTTTTTACTTAAAAAAATATGCCTGCCACAACTTGCTGAATACAGCGAACATATTAACCAAGCTTATTCGCTCTACCAAGCCATTCTTAATGATGAAGAATGTGATCCTATCTTCGCAGAATCGCCTTACCGTGATCGTCTCGATCACGGCTTCGAATCATTGGGCAGCAGCGTCAATGAAGGCGACGATCAAGAAATAGAAACCGTTTTATTCGATGCCATAGAGAAGGGCGAAACACTCGCTGAAGACCTATGGATGAAAATCTCCTGGTTATCATTTCACGAAGAAGATGCCTCACTGCGTTTTCGTTTCTCCTTTGGTGTTGATAACATCGAAGACGTCGCTGCTGACAAACAACGCCAACATTACGCCGCTTTACTCACCGATGCCGTATTTCCCGAATCACGGCTCATTACCGACAACACAGACTTAAGCCATCACATTCAAAAAGCGATGGTTAGCGACACCGTAAAGTTTGTTGAACGCATCGTCTACTTCAACTCACCCGGTGGCGGTGCCTACTTACACCACGACCGAGAACGCGGCCACGCAGGGGTTGTTTACGCACAACTTAGCGGTATCACCTATTGGCTAGCACTACCCAAGCAACTGCTGATGCAAGAGATCGCATTGTTTGTAAAACAATGCCATCAAACTAACGCGTGGCCCAAGACCCTCGATAGCACAATGCAAGACGAACTCAAACAATTGGCAAAGAATCAACAAGACCTCTCATCAGAGTTAGAAAGTTTCTCCAATAACACATTGATCCACCTAATCAACGAAACAAAACAATTTGTGCAGCAACTCATAACAAATGGCCACGGCAGGCTAGTACAATCAGGCGATGCCTTACTCTTACCGCAGGAGACCGACCTAAGCTGTTGCTGGCATTCAGTGTTTAGTTTGGGAGAAGAGTCGGGCGAGGCACTGTCGTTTGCAGTTAGAGGAGGGTGAGGGGGCATGGTTATAAATACAAGGTTTGGCTTTGTAATCAGACCAGCAGTGTTGTGGCTTAATAAAACTGTACACCTGACTGGGATAAACTTCCCCATGAAATAGAAGGTGTAAAACATGACAAAAAAGAGAACAAATTACTCAACAGAGTTTAAAAATGAAGCCGCAAGCCTAGTCGTTGATAAGAATTATACTATCACCGAAGCCTGTCATGCCATGGATGTTGGCTACACCGCAATGAGGCGCTGGGTAGCTCAGCTTGAATCGGAACGTACCGGCACGACACCCACGGCAAAAGCCTTCACCTTTGAACAGCAAAAAATTCAGGCATTAGAAGCAAGAATTAAACAAGTTGAGTGGGAAAAAGACATACTAAAAAAGGCTACGGCTCTCTTGATGTTGGACACCATCAAACGATAGATCTGATACAGGACTTATCAAGAGAGCACGGTAAAGTGAAGTCTATATGTAACCTGTTTGGTGTGACCACGAGTAGTTATTATTACCGGATTAATCATAAAGACAGGGTTGACCCAGAAAGAGAACGACTCAAACAGCAGGCCATCGACATCCATACGGCAAGCCGTGGTGCCGCAGGCGCCAGAACGATTGCAGGCCAGCTGACACAACAAGGTGAAGGAGTGGGGCGATATAAAGCAGGACGCTTAATGCGTGAGGCCAACATAAGCAGTAAACAACCACATAAACACCGCTATAAAATAGCCGAGGATGAATCTAAGATTGCACCCAATTTATTAAAACGAGCGTTTACCGTTGAAGCGCCCAATAAAGTCTGGTGTGGTGATGTCACTTATATATGGGCCGGCACACAGTGGTTATATTTGGCCGTTGTGATGGATTTATATGCGCGCAAAATTGTTGGTTGGGCTTGCTCTACTCGTCCCGACACAGAGCTCACCTGTACCGCTCTACGAATGGCCTATGAGTGCAGAGGTAAGCCTAAAGAGGTCATGTTTCATTCTGACCAGGGCTGTCATTACACCAGCTTGAAATATCGACAACGACTATGGCGCTATCAAATAACACAAAGTATGAGCCGACGAGGCAATTGTTGGGAGCGCGTAGCCTGCCCTCGGGGTATCATGCGCCGAGGGAACGTTTTTTCAGAAGTTTTAAGACAGAATGGATGCCTAAAGAATACTATCGATCTTATGATGAAGCAGAGACGGATGTGTACCAATACATCATTCTGCATTACAACCTCGCGAGAGGTCATAGTTATAATAACTATTTGTCGCCTAATGCGGCAGAAAAATTAATTTGCTCCCATTGATGTGTACAGTTTCACTTGACCACTACAGTTTTACACCTTCTATTTCATGGGGAAGTTTATCCCATTCAGGTGTACAGTTTTATTAAGCCACAACAGGCATAAGAAGTAACCCCTATAAAAAGAACTAAAGAAGGCAAAATCACGTAATCGAGATAACCAACAATAGAAGCTAGATCAATAGCTCCAAACAAAATAACTAGTATTAGCGTAAAGCAACGTAACGTTGCAACAACAGAACCAAAAATTCCAACTTTCAATAGTTGCACGTTCATTTCGGAAAATCTTTTAGGCAACATTTACCCGATGGATTGTAAGTTGAGCAGGAACACAATGAACTTTTTGTTTGTTCAACAATAAACTTTTTAACATGTATGTTTCTATTTGCTTCTGACTTTGAAACACCAAAACAATAGCAAATCAAAGTATCTTCCGATGTTTCTTTTATGCCTACCTTCGTGCGAAGCTGATCTTTTTGTATCATTGAATTATCAATCCCAAAATACACAACTTCACAATCTGGGTCATGACAAAAATAGTATGCTTGCTCTCTTAATTCAAGATTCCACGGTTCTTTAGCATGATGTAATATCGTTTTACAGGAAACTTCTCCGTATTTTTTATTATTTTTAGGGCAGCCATGCCGTTTGGGAGATTCCAAATTTGCTTTGCTTGATGAGCAGAAATCAGACATATTTTAGACCTCAAATATTTAAATGTTAAGGTTTTAACCTTGAAGGATAACCCGCTTCTTGAGTGGCAAAAATTAAGTCGTCAACATCCGTTTTACTCGCATCAAAACTCACTTTTGCCCAGCCGTCACCTTTTCTCTCATATTTAGCAATAACCTCCGTTAAGCCATCAACCTTTCTTAATGCTTTTTTTACCGTGATAGGGCATGTTCCACATGTCATACCATCAACAATTAGCGTGACTGTTCTTAATTCACCTGCAAATATATTGGCAGCTTGAAATACCAATAAAAGAGATAAAGAAAGTGATGTTAATAGTTTTTTCATAAAATCTCCTCTATTTTTAATCAAATAAAAGTGGTGCATACCACGGGAACGTAATAGACAACACGACAGTTAATGCTGTAACCAAAAATATAATCTTCTGTGAGTATTTTCCTTGTTGAGTAGCACATACTGCATCTGTGCTACAGGCGTTTGATGGCCGAGTTACCCACAAAAAGTAGACACCTCATTACAACCTAATGAGAGTTAACTATGACCAAGACAACAAAGAATAAATACAATCATTACACAGAAGATTTTCGCCGTGAAGCCGTGCGTCGATCCGAAG
>NVRQ02000038.1 GCA_002400905.2 Gammaproteobacteria bacterium
CTTAGTCCTTGTCAAGTGCTGTAACGCCGTGGCGGAACACCACAGTAACGCCCGAAGGGTTGGCCTGTCAGCGTTCATGGCGGCGTTCCACCTCTTGCTAAGGACTAAGGCCATTAGCGGCGAGGCGCGCCTTGCACCCCGAGGGCACGTTGCCCTGAACGCTGACAGGCCAACTGGATCCATCAATATAGCCTTGTTGGAGTACCAGCGTTTCCTGGTCTTCCCAATGTCCTGCAGGTTGGTTTATTACCACTCCGCTAGCACCCTGTTCTTCAACACAGAGGATATTGGTCGTTGCGAGCAGCGACGGTGGCTACAGTGACATGTGGGTTCCATCTCATCGCGGTTCACTATACACGCGGACGCTTAATTTTCGTAGCGTAGTGTGGCGCTTTTGCGGCGGGTAGATTAAGGGCGATTTATCAAGCATAAGAAAAACCTGATAAAATTGGTCGCTATTGCATTTTCCTTCCCGATTCTCACCCTAATTAATTATGAGGTTATTTACATGGCTTATGACAAGATCACCGTGCCTGCTGGCGAAGCGTTAAGTATTAGTGGCTCTGGAGAGCTAGTGGTGCCAGCAAACCCAATCGTACCGTTTATTGAGGGCGATGGTATTGGGGTCGATATTACGCCAGCAATGCGCAAGGTGGTTGATGCTGCCGTGAGTAAAGCCTATGGCGATGACAAGAAAATTTCCTGGATGGAAATTTATGCGGGTGAAAAAGCCACCCAAATTTATGGCGATGATGTGTGGTTGCCAGAGGAAACAATGGATGCGGTGCGTCAATACAAGATCGCGATTAAGGGACCGCTGACGACACCAGTAGGGGGGGGGATTCGCTCGCTTAATGTTGCGCTGCGTCAGCAGTTAGATTTGTATGTGTGCATGCGTCCGATACGTTATTTTGATGGCACACCAAGCCCATTGCGTGAGCCAGAAAACACCAATATGGTGATTTTTCGTGAGAACTCGGAAGATATCTATGCCGGTATTGAATGGGAATCCGGTAGTGATGAAGTGAAAAAGCTGATCAAGTTTCTCAAAGACGAAATGGGTGTGACCAAGATTCGTTTTCCTGACACATCCGGCATTGGTATTAAACCTGTGTCAGTTGAGGGGACTGAGCGTTTGGTTCGCAAAGCGATTGAATATGCCATTGATAATAATCGTGACTCAGTGACCTTGGTGCATAAAGGTAACATTATGAAGTTCACCGAAGGTGGCTTTAAAAGTTGGGGTTATGCGCTGGCCAAGCGCGAATTTGCTGCGATCGAGATCGATGGCGGCCCATGGTGTTCCATGAAAAACCCTCAGACGGGTGGCGAAATTATTATTAAAGACGTGATTGCTGATGCATTTTTGCAGCAGATTTTATTGCGGCCAAAAGAGTACAGCGTTATTGCAACATTGAATCTTAATGGCGATTATATTTCTGACGCCTTGGCGGCGCAGGTGGGTGGTATTGGTATTGCGCCAGGTGCTAATCTTTCAGACACCATAGGTTTTTTTGAGGCAACACACGGTACTGCGCCTAAATACGCAGGTCAGGATAAGGTCAACCCGAGCTCACTTATTTTGTCCGCTGAAATGATGCTGCGGTACATGGGTTGGACAGAAGCGGCTGATTGTGTCATCGATGGCATATCCGGAGCGATTGCGGCTAAAACGGTCACTTACGATTTGGAACGCCTTATGCAAGATGGGACGTTGTTAAGTTGCTCTGATTATGCGCAGGCTGTTATTGATAATATGTAAGTTGATGCCATATACGTATTGACTATGACAGGGTATGAATATGTTTTTACAGAGTTTTATCAATCAAGTAACAGTGATTGAGGCGCAATATGTCTGACGATAAGCGCTTGATAGGCAATGATGATGGTGATGGCTTGGCCCTGCAAGAGGCAAAGCCAAAGCTTAAAAAGCCACCACTTTTTAAAGTGTTGCTGTTAAACGACGATTACACTCCTATGGAGTTTGTTATTAAGGTATTGCTGAGCTATTTTAGTATGAGTGAAGAGCAAGCAACGCAAGTGATGTTACATGTTCACACACGCGGAAAAGGGGTTTGCGGTGTCTTTACGCGAGACATAGCAGAGACTAAAGTTGTACAAGTCAGCGAGTTTTCTCGAGAAAACGAGCACCCGCTGAAATGTGTGATGGAAGAAGTTTGAATGTATTTGGTGGGTCTGTAGTAGGAGCAAAGTAATATGTTGAGTAAAGAGCTGGAACTATCTCTCAATGCCGCGTTTAAAGAAGCGCGTGATCGTCGCCATGAATTTATTACTGTTGAGCATCTATTGCTAGCCTTGCTCAAAAATAATTCTGTGATGAATGTGTTGAATTCGTGTGGTGCCGATCTTAATATTTTGAAACAAGATCTTAGCTATTTTCTTGAAGAAACCACGCCGGTACTGACCGATACCGATGATAGAGACACGCAACCGACGCTTGGTTTTCAGCGCGTTCTGCAACGTGCGGTCTTTCATGTGCAGTCATCTGGCAAAGCCGAAGTCACTGGCGCTAATGTGTTGGTTGCTATTTACAGTGAACAAGATTCACAATCCGTTTATCTGCTTAAACAGCAAGATATTGGACGTTTAGATGTTGTTAACTTTCTTTCCCACGGTATGTCACGTTCGGGTGAAGAGGGTGCCGATGATTTTGAGCAAACTACTGGGACTGAGTCAGCCAATGAAAATGGTAAGACAGCCTTAGACACCTATGCGACGAATCTTAATGAGCAAGCAAAACAAGGAAAAATTGATCCCCTGGTCGGACGTAAAGATGAGATTGAGCGCGCAATACAGGTGCTGTGTCGTCGTCGTAAAAATAACCCACTATTTGTTGGCGAGGCCGGTGTGGGTAAGACAGCGTTGGCTGAAGGCTTGGCGCGGATGATTGTTGATGGCTCAGTGCCTGAGGTGCTGCTCGATTCGACGGTTTACACGCTGGACTTGGGTGCTTTATTGGCCGGTACCAAATACCGTGGTGATTTTGAGAAACGCCTAAAGGCCGTATTGTCACAAATACGGAGTGAGTCGGGTTCGATTCTTTTTATTGATGAAATTCATACCATCATTGGTGCTGGCGCTGCATCAGGTGGCGTTATGGATGCATCGAATTTGATTAAACCTGGACTGGCCTCTGGCGAGTTGAAATGTATTGGTGCGACGACCTATCAAGAGTATCGCGGTGTCTTTGAGAAAGATCGTGCCTTAGCACGTCGCTTCCAAAAAATTGATGTAGTTGAACCTAGCGTTGAAGAGACCTTTGAAATTCTTAAAGGCTTGCGCGGTGCCTTTGAAGAGCATCATGGTGTGCGTTATACCCGAGATGCATTGCGTATTGCTTCCGAGCTTGCCGATCGTTATCTGACCGATCGTCATATGCCGGACAAGGCGATTGATGTGATTGATGAGGCGGGCGCCAGCGTTCAGTTAATGCCTGCGTCAAAACGTAAAAAAACAGTAGGCGTGCGCGATATTGAACGTATTATTGCCAAAATGGCTCGCATTCCACCTAAGAGTGTTTCGGCCAACGATAAAGATCGTTTGCGTACATTAGAACGTGACTTGAAGTTGCTGGTTTTTGGTCAAGATGAGGCCATTGGAAATTTAGTCAGTGCTATTAAAATGGCGCGTTCTGGTTTGCGTGATGGCGAAAAACCGATTGGATCATTTTTGTTTTCTGGGCCGACAGGTGTCGGTAAAACGGAGGTGACTCGTCAGCTTTCTCATGTATTAGGCATTGAGTTAATTCGTTTTGATATGTCTGAGTATATGGAACGCCATACGGTTTCACGTTTGATTGGTGCGCCACCAGGTTATGTCGGTTTTGATCAGGGTGGTTTGTTGACTGAAGCAGTGAATAAGCACCCGCACTCTGTATTATTGCTCGATGAAATCGAAAAAGCCCACCCAGATGTCTATAACTTGTTATTGCAAGTGATGGATCATGGCTCGTTGACAGATAATAATGGCCGTAAGACCGATTTTAGAAATGTCATTTTAGTGATGACGACCAATGCGGGCGCGCACGAAATGAGCCGTACTTCGATTGGTTTTACCACGCAAGACCATGCGACTGATGGTATGGAAGCAATTAAGCGTGGCTTTTCACCTGAGTTTCGTAATCGTCTCGATGCGATTGTGCCGTTTGCGGCGTTAGACAACCGTACGATTGGTTCAGTTGTCGATAAGTTTATTATTGAGCTAGAACATCAGCTTGATGAGCATAAAGTGACCTTGAGTATTGATAAGGAAGCGCGTAATTGGTTGGCTGAACATGGCTATGATGCCAAAATGGGTGCTCGACCCATGGCGCGTATTATTCAAGAACAAATTAAAAAGCCACTGGCAGATGAACTGCTGTTTGGCAAGCTGTCGCGTGGCGGACATGTTCGTATTAGCGCGAGCAAAGAGAGTTTAGTCTTTGACTTTGACGAAGTAGAAGAAACTCTCACAGAAAGTTGATGTAAGTGCTTAGCTAAACCGTTTAGTTAGCGTTAGCTAGAGAGTTAACGAGCGCGATAGACGATACGGCCTTTACTGAGGTCGTAGGGAGTGAGCTGTACGGTAACTTTATCGCCAGTGAGAATTCGAATATAGTTCTTACGCATTTTGCCGGAAATATGTGCAATGACAACATGTCCATTATCCAGTTCTACGCGAAACATGGTGTTAGGAAGGGTATCGATTACCGTACCTTCCATTTCAATATGATCTTCTTTTGCCATCTTGTTTAGCTGGGCTCTGAGGTTAATTTACCATTATAACGCAATGGCAGTTCTTGTGCTGTTTCAAAGCGTTGCCAGTTGTCTATTAGATAGGCTTCTGTGGGCATAAAGTCAGTTTTGTAGCGCATTTTGTCGCTATCGTGAATCCAGTAGCCTAAATAGAGCCATTTTCGTCTCAAGCGCCGAGCCTCTTCAATTTGTTGCAAGATGGCATATATGCCAAGGCTGCGCTCCGCATAGTCTGGGTCGTAGAAGGTGTAGACCGCAGATAGGCTGTCTTCAAGATAGTCGACGACTGCTACGGCTAACAATTGGGTGCCGAGTTTAAACTCAAACAAGCCAGTATCAATTTTTTTAGACCGTAAAAAGCCCATGTATTCGGTTTTGCTGTGTTGTTCCATAGGGCCGCCGGGGTGGCGGGCTGAGAGATAGCGTCGATAGAGTGCAAAGTGCTCGGGGTAGTAACTGACCTGAAGCCGGTTAACGTCGATGTCTGCATTGCGTTTGATGATACGGCGCTGACTGCGATTAAAACGCACGTCAGCAACGGGCAGTCGTAGTGAGATACAGGCATAGCACTGTGCGCAATCAGGTCGGTAAACATAATTACCGCTGCGACGAAAACCAGATTCAACAAGTTGGCTATAAAGCTTGGCAGAGGGTTCGAAGGCTGGGTCAAGTACCACGTTAGTTGCTTTTTGCTTGTCAATATAACCGCAATCATGGGGTTGCGTTCGGTAGAAAATTATTTCGCGAACTTCCATTAGCTTATGCTCCAAGCCTGTTTTGATGCAGACTGGTCGCACCATTGATTAAGATGGTGGGTGAGCTCTTGACGTCGAATTTCCTCAGCGCCGAGGCTCAGTAAGTGGGATGTTGTCATTTGGCAATCAATGAGTTGAAATTTCCATGCTAATAATTTCCGGACTAACGAGACAAAGGCAACCTTGGAGGCGTCACGCTCTTTATGAAACATTGATTCTCCATAAAATACCTGGCCAATTGCAACGCCATACAGTCCGCCAACGAGTTCACCATCGAGCCAAGTTTCTGCAGAATGAGCATGACCTAGTTCATGTAAGGTAATGTAGGCAGATTTAATTCGTTGGTCTATCCATGTGTCGTCACTATATTTGCGTGCTTCGCTGCAAGCATCAATAACGGATGTGAAAGCGCTATCAAAACGTATTTCAAAGCCTCTGTTTCTGATGGTTTTGTTAAGGCTGCGTGAGACCTTCAGCTTAGAGGGATAAAGCACCGATCGAGGATTAGGCGACCACCATAATAGGGGATGATTACTGTCAAACCATGGATAAATACCGTGACGATAGGCGTTGAGCAATCGCGCTGGTGATAAATCGCCACCTATAGCAAGTAGCCCATCAGGTTCCATGGTGGCAAGTTCGACATCCGGAAACAGTTCATCATGATTATCCGGATCTAACCAGTATGGCGCACTATTAAAGGCTATCGACATAGGTTCTTAGTTTATCTGTTGTGTTAGTACCCTGTCCTTAGGGTTTCAGTCTTCTTTCTTAAAGGGTGAATGCAACTGCACATGTTCTATATAGTCGCTCACACCTTGGCGTTCCTTGCACAGAAATTCGTCAATCGCATTGCGAAAACCTTCGTGCGCTATCCAGTGCAATGAGCGTGTTTTAATGGGCAAAAAGCCGCGACTTACTTTGTGTTCACCTTGTGCGCCCGCATCGAAATAGTGAATTTTGTTAAGAATACAATATTCTATCGCTGCGTAGTAGCAAAGTTCAAAATGTAAACTATGAAAGTCTGCCAGGCAGCCCCAATGGCGTCCGTATAGATGGGTTTCATTGCGCATAAAAAATGCGCCAGCAACATGGTGTCCGTCATGCTGCGCCAGTATTAATAGTACTTGATTAGGTATGGTTTTCCCCAAGTGTTGAAAAAATTCTAAAGTGAAAGCGGGGGAGTTATTTTTTTTTGAAAAAGTGGATAGATAGTATTGATAAAAAATCTGCCACTGTTGGTCATTAATTTCATTCCCTGTGAGGGTTTGAATTGTTACGCCTTGTTCTTCAACGCGGCGTCGCTCACGACGAATTTTCTTTCGTTTTGATGACGACATTGAATTTAGAAAATCATCGAATTCTTTATAGCCTTGGTTTTGCCAATGAAATTGGTAGCCCCAACGTTCCAGCACCTCATTATTCTTTGCATCGATACTCTCTTTCGGGAACAGACAATGCCAAGACGAGTACTTCTTGTCTTTCGCGTAGCGTAGCGTAGCGTCGATTAGCATTTGTTTTATTTCGACATTATTGTTATTAATGCAGAGAAAGCGTTGTCCCGTAACAGGGGTAAAAGGCACTGCACTCACGAGTTTTGGGTAGTACGAGAGGCCACTTCGCGCATAGGCGTCGGCCCACGCGAAGTCAAAGACAAATTCACCCCAGGAATGTTGTTTACTATAGAGCGGGAGTGCGCCAATCAGCGTATCGTTTTGCCATAAGGTAACATGATGTGGTTGCCAGCCAGAATCGTTGCCGACACAACCAAAGCGTTCTAAGGCTTCAAGAAATTCATAGCGTAGAAACGGATTGTTGTCTGTATTGAGGCGGTTCCATTGCTCTCTATTGATATCACTTAGTTTGGTTTCACATCGGGGTAAATAACACAATTTCATCTCCGCAGTATAGCGGAGATGAAATTGTGTGGCGCAGTGACTAGAACAGTGGTTACGTCGTAAAAGAGTGATGGTTTGGCTGTGTTTGCCTCAGTGGCGACGTGTTACTGATTGATTTGAGTGATGCGGCCAGCAATGTTATAGCTACGTAAATCTTTACTTGTGTCGACACGGATAATTTCTATGGTGGCATCGAGAGGTGGAATTAAGGTGTTGCCGGGATTCAGCCGAACATCAAGGAGGGTGCCCAATTCAAACTGCTCATTTGCATGGAAAGCAAGCCCCGTCGTACTTAGATTGTTAAGCGTTCCGTTATTTTTATACGCTGAGTTTTGCTCGGCATAATCCAGTTTGCAACTTACGTCAACGCGCAGTGCAGCGCGGCGCTCTTCGTTATGTCGTAGCATTGTCTTCGCCTCATTAGGAATACGAATTTATGTTTAGGGAACCTCTGATCTATTCATGAACTCGTATCTTGTGTCTAAAATATCCAGCTTCTACGTTGCAAATCTTCGCAATAGCCTGCTATTACGTGCGATTCACGCCTTGAAGCTGAACATTTTAGATCACAATCTACTTCGTCCAGAATAAATCAGAGGTTCCTTAGACCTTAAGTATAGTGGCTCTAGCCCGAATTCAGTTCTTCAAGGTAACGCTCTGCATCCAATGCCGCCATACAGCCTGCACCGGCAGATGTCACAGCCTGACGATAGATTTGATCTGCCACGTCACCTGCCGCAAATACGCCCGCTATGCTGGTCGCAGTGGCATCACCTGCTAGCCCCGATTTGATAATAATATAGCCATTATTCATATCGAGCTGTCCATCGAATATTTGTGTGTTCGGTGAATGACCTATAGCAATAAAAATGCCACTCAAGTCTATTTCTTGAGTGCTGTCATCTTGAGTGCTGCGAATACGCATGCCCGTAACACCGGTTTGATCCCCTAGAACCTCATCAAGTGTATGATTCCATAGGATATTTACATTTTCGTCTTGTTTTGCAATAAGACGATTTGACAGTATTTTTTCAGAACGAAACTGATCACGACGATGCACAACCATTACCTTTGACGCAATATTTGACAGGTATAAAGCCTCTTCAACTGCCGTATTTCCGCCACCAATGACGGCGACTTCTTTATCGCGGTAGAAAAACCCGTCACACGTTGCACAAGCTGAGATACCACGGCCTTTAAAGGCCTCTTCTGAGTCCATGCCCAGATATTTGGCCGAAGCGCCTGTAGCGATGATCAGTGCATCACAAGTATAGGTGCCACTGTCACCTGCAAGCACGAAAGGGCGTTTACTGAGGTCGGTAGTATGAATATGATCAAAAACAATCTCCGTATCAAAGCGTTCAGCATGCTTGCGCATACGCTCCATTAACTCCGGGCCTTGAACACCATCATTATCGCCTGGCCAGTTATCCACATCCGTAGTGGTCGTAAGCTGCCCACCTTGCTCAATGCCGGTAATTAACATAGGGCTTAAATTGGCGCGGGCAGCATACACTGCGGCAGAATAGCCGGCAGGCCCAGATCCCAAAATGATCAGAGTACGGTGTGTGGGTTCAGTCTTTTGGTCAGTCATAGAATGCTATCCGAAGTAATTATTTGCCAGTAAATGCGCCGCAGTGTACGTTAGTTTGATTCGAGCAGTAAAGCGTCGAGTCAGGCAATGGATAGATGTGGATGTCGTTCAACGTAATTCACTATATTGTGCGTCATTGAAATTCCGTTGATTATTACGTCTTAGTTAAAAAGCGAGAAGTGTATGTCTAGTGTAGTGTTTCATACTGAATGCAGGGATAGAAAGCCAGTCAATACGCGAGTACAAGGCGCAACGCGTAGGCAAGGGTGGCTCCCTTGTCAAGGGTTGCAACGCCGTAATCGTGTATTGACTGGCTTCCCTTTGGGCGCAAGCAGTAAGGCAGCTGCGGTGTTGCACCCTCTTGAGATAGGACCACTATCCTTGCGAGGACGCGCCTTGCCCCTGCCTTGCTGCTTGCGTCTATCCCTGCATTCAGTATGAAACACTACACTGGACTAGGCCAGCAACGCCAAGCGGGTATCTTATTACATCCCACTTCCTTGCCTGAGTTTGCTGATTCTGGTTGTCTTGGTAAACAGGCGTATCACTTTGTCGATTTTCTTGAAGCATGCGGTCAGCAGATA
>NVRQ02000039.1 GCA_002400905.2 Gammaproteobacteria bacterium
AAGGGTTGAGCCCAGAGCGGTAAAACGCAGACCTAAACCCATGCCGTTACTGACAAAACGTCGGGATCTGGCACGAGCCGATATTGTTAAAAATGGTCATGCGAAGAAGCTTAAGTAAGTGCCATTCGGGTCTGACCCCTTTCATTTCGCGTAAACGAGTCGATTTTGCACAGGGAAGTGCTACGTGCCCTTAGGGTGCAAAATCTATCACGAGATAGCGACACAATCGTGCTCTGATACCGTTGGTATCGTTAATGCTCTTTATCTACGGCGCTGCCAGATAATGGTGATAGTGAGTTATAAGGTACCTTTCCAGCTGGATATATTTTTGATATGGGACTTAAGTGACTATCTTGATCGTCAAAGAAAATATGCGGACGAAATGCTTCCAATATCTTTGTTTTATCAACGCCGCCCATAAAAAATATCTCATCAACATATACTCCCCAATGCCTAAGTGTATTGATCACCCGCATTTCTGCAGGAGCACTTCTGGCGGTAACTATCGCAATACGCACGGGACTGACTTCGACTGAGAAAGGTAACCGATCTTGCAAGCTGGAAAGCTTCCTGAGTAATGCTGCATAAGGGCCGTCGGGCATTGGGATCTTTTGATTTAGATCTTCATTTTCCTGGAATGCTTGTAATCCCCTTTCTTTAAATACTATCTCACTGTCTTCGGAGAATAGTACAGCATCACCATCGAACGCTATTCTAACTTGTCCTTCAGATACTTTAGATCCTGCCGTAGGAGGTGCTTTGACAATTGCAGCGGCACAGCTACGGCTGTCTATTATTTTCTGAGCATCCTTAGACTGAGTTGTAAGAAATAAGTCTACGTCGAATGCTTCGAGATAATCGATGACTGGTTCGCCACCTGTAAAAGCATGTCGTGTAATGTGTAAGCCTCGCTCACGAATATTGTTTAATACGCATACTCCAGTTTCTACGCTGTTTCTCGACATAACAACAACTTCTACTAGAGGAGAATGTGGGTCGTGTTGGTATGCGTTAAGCTCGAGTAATGCTTTCACAAGAGGCATTCCTGTGCCGTCTTCCAGGATGTCATTTTCTCTTTGAAGTATATGCTGTCTATACTTTTTTACTGCTGTGCCTCTGTCACCGTTGTTATATGCAGACCGAAAAAAATCATCGTGTGTGCTTAAGTCAAATAAAGCAGTAGAAGAAATACCTATTACTAAAGACTCGCTTAGAGTTGTTGTCATTCAGACTGATCCGTATGGATAAACATCGGCTGCTGTGCTGGGAGCAATGCCTTTAGTTACTTTTTGCGTAAAAAAGTAGTTCGCCATAAAGGCGAAAAGCTTAGTTGGAAAGGACTGGGTTCCGGATACACTCAAAATACGGGTGTTCCGGAATGACGTAGGTTTGTTTAAACGTCCTTGTTTAATAATATTAACTGCTCCGTGTTACCCGCACTTCGAATCCCCACAATTCAAACACGTCAAACAGCCATCCATAATAATCATGGCTTTCGTATTACACTTTATGCAGAGTTGTGAGCCTGAGGGGAAATCACTAGCAGCGGCAGATTTAGCTTCAGGTGCGACATCTGCTTTAGCTTGGGCTGCTTCGTATTGTGTGCGCTTTTCTGTGACTAATTTTTGTTGGTGCTCATCAAGCTCTTTGCTTTTGAGCATGCCGATACTGATGAGATGTTCTTCGATGACGTTACCGAGCTCAGCGACGAGTGAAGGAATAAATTTACCGCCTTTTCTAAAGTAACCCCCGCGTGGATCAAACACGGAGTGCAGTTCTTCTACCAAGAAGGTGACATCGCCACCTTTGCGGAATACGGCTGACATGATGCGTGTTAGCGCGACGATCCACTGGAAGTGGTCCATGTTTTTTGAGTTAATGAAAATTTCAAACGGACGACGCAGCTCATGTTCTGTACCTTGGTTTAAGACAATATCATTAACGGTGACATAGAGCGCATGATCAGACAGCGGTGTTTTAATCTTATAAGTTGAACCAATCAATACATCAGGACGCTCAACTTTTTCATGCATGTGTATCACATTGGAAGTCGGCTTTTCTTCTGCTACCGGTTCTGTGGTGTTGGCCGCAGTCTGTAATGCTTCTACTGTCGTATCGGTTTTGCGGTCGTCTGATTTTTCAGCTACGCTGTAACCAATAATTTTACTGTCTATTTTTGTCGCCATTTTTCTTTTCCTAAGAAATATTTGAATTAGAACTTACCGTAGTAGCCTTCTTTTAATGCGTCGTAGAGATTAGCAGCGGAATGTGTTTCGCCGTCGTAGTCAATCTCTTCGTTACCTTTGACACTGACTTCTGTGCCATCTTCAAGTTTAAAGGTGTAGGTGGTATTTTCCAGGTCTTGTTCTTTGACTAAGACGCCTTGGAACGCTTCGGGATTGAAGCGGAAGGTGGTGCATCCTTTTAGGCCGCGTTCGTAGGCGTAAACATAGATGTCTTTAAATTCTTCATAAGGGAAGTCCGTTGGTACGTTGGCCGTCTTCGATATGGAGGAATCTATCCAATATTGTGCTGCGGCTTGCACATCGACATGTTGTTTTGGTTTGATGTCGTCAGCCGAAATAAAATAGTCAGGCAGTTGCGCGTCGGCATCGTCTGAATACGGTGCGGCTTTTTTGTTAATAAGCTCACGATAGGCTAATAATTCAAATGAGAAAACATCGACTTTCTCTTTGCTCTTTTTGCCTTCACGAATAATATTGCGTGAGTAGTGATGAGCAAAGCTTGGCTCAATACCGTTACTTGCGTTATTGGCGAGCGACAATGAGATGGTGCCAGTCGGCGCAATAGAGCTGTGATGAGTAAAGCGTGCGCCAACTTTTGATAGTTCTTCAACGAGCTCAGGTGCCACTTCGGCGATGCGTTGCATATAGCGGCTGTATTTTGCGTGCAAGACTTTACCTTTAATGACATCGCCAACCTGCCAGCCGTCTTTGGCCATTTCGGGGCGCTTCCGTAATAGGGTTTCGTTAACGACGAAATCTTTTTGTAGGATCGGTGCCGGGCCTTTTTCGCGCGCGAGCTCTAAAGCGGCTTGCCATCCGGTGATAGCGAGATCTTTGGTAATGCGTTCGGCAAACTCTAATGATTTATCGTCACCGTATTGCATCCGTAACATGGTCATGGTTGAGCCTAGGCCTAAGTAACCCATACCGTGACGGCGTTTGCTGATGATTTCATGGCGTTGCTTTTCTAACGGTAGGCCGTTGATTTCAACAACGTTGTCGAGCATGCGGGTGAATATAGCAATTACAGCGTTATATTCTTCCCAGTCGAAATAGGCATCTTCAGTAAACGGTTCACGGACAAACTTGGTGAGGTTGATTGAGCCGAGCAAGCATGAGCCATAGGGTGGTAGGGGTTGCTCGCCACAGGGGTTGGTCGCGCGGATGTCTTCGCAGAACCAGTTGTTATTCATTTCATTAACTTTGTCGATCAAGACAAAGCCGGGTTCGGCAAAGTCATAAGTCGCTGTCATGATGGCGTCCCACAAACGACGAGCATGCAGCGTTTTGTAAATTTGGCAGGCGACCAGGCCAGACTCGTTGCTGATATAGCTGCCGTGGCCTGGCCATTCGCGCCAGAGAACTTGGCTCTTGTCTTCAAGGTCGATATTGTCAGCGTGCGCTTCTTCCCGTGTGAGTGGGAAGGCGAGCTGCCAATCACCATCCTCAACTACGGCTTTCATGAAGTCGTCGGTGATTAATAGTGAGAGATTGAACTGACGTAAGCGTCCGTCTTCGCGTTTTGCTTTAATAAAGTCCAGCACATCGGGGTGCCCAACATCAAAAGTCCCCATTTGGGCACCCCGTCTGCCGCCAGCGGAGGAGACGGTAAAACACATCTTGTCGTAGATATCCATAAAAGAAAGCGGCCCAGAGGTGTAGGCGCCG
>NVRQ02000004.1 GCA_002400905.2 Gammaproteobacteria bacterium
CATCGGCTTACCCGTAAAGTCCATTTCCGCAGCACTGGGATGAGCAAGGCTTGCTTCATAGTTGTCCGGCCCAACACGCGCCATCAAAGTATCTTTAATTATCCCGCAACACATATGACCCGAAAGCATAAAACACAAACCACCAAACATTTTCTTTTCTTCAACGTAGAGCTCATCCTCAAAATGCTCCCGTAACCGCTGCGCCAAGCCTTCGTCGTACGCCATACTTTTATCTATCCAAAGATCAAATGAATAGCTTTCCCAGCGCTTTACTTACTCACATAAAAAAGGGCGAGAAAACTCTCGCCCTTTTTTCTTTCTAAAACTCTAAACTAATAATGGCGCAATCACCAAACTCACAATCGCCATAACATTAATTAGAATATTCATTGCTGGGCCTGAGGTGTCCTTGAACGGATCGCCGACCGTATCACCGACCACAACCGCCTTATGCACATCAGAACCTTTACCACCAAGATTGCCTTTTTCAACAAACTTTTTAGCGTTATCCCAGGCACCACCAGCGTTAGCCATCATTAAAGCCATGGCGACACAACCAAGTAACGCGCCACCAAGCATTCCGCCTAAGGCTTCAGCACCCAAGCCAAAACCCATCACAACAGGAGCACCGACAGCCAGTACGCCGGGCAATACCATTTTGCGTAATGCCGCTTTCGTTGCAATATCAATGCAACGTGCCGTATCAGGCTCAGCAGTGCCTTCAAGCAGACCTGGTATCTCCTTAAACTGCCGACGGATTTCCTTTATCATGTCAAAGGCTGCATCACCCACTGCAGTCATGGTGATTGAAGCAACCAGCATCGGAAAGACAATCCCGATAAACATACCGATAAGCACCAAGGGATCGTTAATGGCAAGTGAGAAGTCGGGATTATTGGCTGACACGGTCCCAACGTAGGCCGCCATAATTGCCAGCGCTGCCAATGCGGCCGCACCAATAGCAAAGCCTTTACCAATCGCTGCCGTAGTATTACCTAACTCATCTAGTGAGTCAGTAATTTTTCTCGTTTCCGCACCCAAGCCGGCCATTTCAGCAATACCACCGGCGTTATCTGCCACTGGTCCGTATGCATCAATCGCCATGGTAATACCCACTGTTGCCAACATACCGACCGCAGCAAGCCCAACACCATAGAGCCCAACCGTTTCACTGGCGACATAGATAATGGCGCACAACGTTAAGATAGGTATCGCGACTGATTGCATGCCAATTGCCAAGCCAGAGATCATTACCGTTGCTGGGCCTGTTTCGCCCGACTTAGCAATCGCGCGAACAGGCGCACCACCAGTGTAGTATTCGGTGGCAAGGCCAATGACAATACCGCCAACAGCACCGGCAAGTACGGCATACCAAATCTCGAAGGAGACACCCATATAATCGATAAGCCACGCTGCGGCGCCGATGAAAATTACCGTGCCGCCAATAGTACCTATGCGTAAGGCCACCTCTGGCGAACTCTTGGCAAACATTTTCACCAGTAAAATACCCGCAATCGAACACAATAAACCCACCGATGACAAGGCTAAGGGCATAAACATCAAGGTTTGCTGGTCACCCAGTCGAGTTAATGCCTCGATGGACAAAGTCGAGGCAATCGCGATGGAGGCGATCATGGCGCCACAGTAAGATTCAAAAATATCCGAACCCATGCCGGCAACGTCACCAACGTTATCACCGACATTATCGGCAATCACACCTGGGTTACGTGGATCATCCTCGGGAATACCGGCTTCGATCTTACCGACTAGGTCTGCACCGACGTCCGCACTTTTAGTAAAGATACCGCCACCAACACGTGAGAACAGCGCGACACTGGAGGCACCCATACCAAAGCCATGAATAACATGGGCCGTCTCTGGATTACCACCGTAGGCGAGATAAAGCGCACCGAGACCCATCAAGCCTACTGATGCGACGGTTAAACCCATAATCGAGCCACCGAAAAAAGCAACGGTCAACGCTTCTGACGCGCCTTTGGTATGTGCGGCCGTGGTCGTGCGCGAATTGGCCTGCGTAGCGGCATACATTCCTATGTAACCCGCTATCGATGATGCCAAAGCGCCGACTAAGAACGCAATACCGGTGTGTTTACCAAGATCCGATGCAACAATGGCGATAAATACTACGATGACGAATATTGCTAAGACTGAATACTCACGGCGCATAAACACCATGGCACCTAGATGAATCGCCTCTGCGATTTTTTTGACTTTATCTTCTCCTACGGGATAGCTCAGGACGAATCGATAGATGAAAAAAGCCACTACCAATCCTAGTGTCCCGAGTATCGGCGGTATATACGCTACGTTACTCATGACTGCTTCCCCTCATTATATTTTGTTGTTGTATGTGGATCGATGCCAACATACCGCGCTGATTCTAGGCCCATTACAGGCAATTTACAAAAAGCCCCCAAACCACCAGATATGCCTATTCATCAATGAGTTAGGGCGCTATAATAATCAGCTTTTTGCCACCCCTCTTATATACTATTCAGGAAAACCTACCATGAATTTAGACCGCGTATCGTCAGGTAAAAACCTACCTAACGACATTAATGTCATTATCGAAATCCCATCGCACAGCGATCCTGTCAAATATGAGGTCGACAAGGAAACTGGGGCGATGTTTGTTGATCGCTTTATGACTGCAGCTATGCATTACCCCTGTAACTATGGCTACATTCCACACACGCTATCCGATGACGGCGACCCTGCTGACGTATTAGTCGTCACCCCTATCCCACTAATTAGTGGCTCCGTTATTCGCTGTCGTCCTGTTGGCGTATTAAATATGGACGATGAAGCCGGTGGCGATGCAAAACTATTGGCAGTCCCCCATGATAAACTTTGCATTGGTTATCGTAATGTTCTAGAAGCCACCGATCTGCCTGAGTTATTATTAGCGCAGATCGCTCATTTTTTTGAACACTACAAAGATCTCGAACCTAATAAATGGGTGAAGGTAAAAGGTTGGGGCAATGCGGCTGACGCGCGCGCGGAAATCGTTGCCTCCGTTGAGCGCTACAATAACACTGATGACAAACCTGCATTCTAAGCCGCAGACTTATAACGACAGTTAAATGGAAATTGTATTTAGCAAAATGCATGGTCTTGGCAATGATTTCGTTGTTATCGACGGAGTCAACCAAGCCATCTCGCTTGACGAATTGCAACGCCGTTTCATTGCTGATCGCCATTTAGGGGTTGGTTGCGACCAAATCCTTTTACTCGAAAGCAGCGCTGACAATACGCATGACTTTGTTTATCGCATATTTAACGCCGACGGTAGCGAAGTAGAGCAGTGTGGCAATGGCGCTCGCTGCGTCGCACGTTTCGCACACGACAATGCGTTAACCAATAATCCCAAGCTATCCCTGAAAACTTCGACAGGCAGCTTGGTCTGCGAGCTACTGTCAAAGGGTGATGTTCGCGTTAACATGGGCCCACCGAAATTCACAACCGAATCATTGCCATTCGACCCCTTACTTGCTAAGACCATCGATGGCGACTTTGCCAAATATCAAATATCGGTTAGCGATATCAGTATTGATTTTTCGACTGTGTCGATGGGCAACCCTCACGCAGTCATTCGCGTCGCCAGCACTGACGTCGCACCCGTTATAGAACACGGCGCACTACTCGACGCTCATGCCGCCTTTCCAAATGGCGTTAATGTTGGCTTCATGCAAATTCTCACACCCACCCATATTAAATTGCGCGTGTTTGAGCGTGGCGCTGGCGAAACATTGGCCTGCGGAACAGGTGCCTGTGCCGCCGTGGCCTTGGGACGCCACAATGGCCTGCTAGAGAGTAGCGTTAATGTCGACCTATCCGGCGGACAACTACGCATTGAATGGTCGGGCAACGACCATGACTCATTGTTTATGTCAGGACCTACTGAAACAGTATTTAGTGGTAAGATAGTTCTGTGACCAAAAATAAAACAACACTCAAGGCCACCGACGATAACGCTGAAACGGTTACCAAGTACTTGCTGACTCACCCTAATTTTTTTGCTGAGCACCCTCATGTGCTAACTGAAATGAATTTGGCGCATGACAGCGGTACTGCAAGCTCGCTCATTGAACGCCAAGTTTCCGTGCTGCGCATGCAAAACCACAGGTCGCGTGCGGACCTGCATAGCGCAACAAAAAATGCACGGCTTAACGAACAGCTCAGCGATAAGGTACATCAACTTAGCCTGCGCTTATTTTCTACCGAAGACCTAGAAAAAAGTCTAGCGCAAACGATTTCGAGCCTCAATACAGACTTTGACATCAAACACGTGACATTACGTTTGCTCGAAGATCGCATAAAAAGCGTATCCCATAACTTGCATCCTCTCTCAGACAATGTCATATCAACTCATAGCGACGACAAAGCCATTGCCAGCCATCTTACAAAGCTTGAACGCGGTGAGGTTGTCTGCGGACAGCTCAGCAGCGATCAAATCAATGACTACTTCGGTAAACATGATGACATTGCATCTGCTGCGCTATTGCCGTTGCGACACGATAAAAAAATCTTCGGCATTATTGGTTTAGGCTGTACACACGAAGATCGCTTTCGACGCGACCTCGGCACCGTGTTTATAACAAGACTCGCTGAATTAATCAGCCACAAACTCTGGCTCGATCTCAACGCCAAGTAATGTCCGCCAAACCCGCATTACACAAGGTCATCACTGATTTTTTACAGCACCTAAAGAGCGAGCGCCAGCTTTCTCCTTTAACCATTAAGCATTACCATCGTGATCTGCAACAATTGCTTAGCTACTGCCGGCAAGCAGAAGTAACGCAATGGCGACGCGTTGATAGCCATCATATTCGCAGCTTTGTTAATCAGTTACATCGGCGCGGCACTGGTGCACGCAGCCTGCAACGACTGCTGTCTGCGTGCCGCACCTTTTTTAGCTATTTGATTCGCGAATATCAAATGAGCAACAACCCTGCTATCGCTATCAAAGCGCCGAAAACGCCGCATCACTTACCCAAAACACTCAACACTGAAGAAGTCTCGCAACTGCTAACACCCCTCACGCAAAAAGAGGCAGACAAACATATCGCAATACGTGATTTCGCCATGATGGAGTTGATGTATTCCTCCGGCTTACGCTTGGCGGAACTGATTGCGCTGAATATTGATTCGCTTAATAGTGAATCACAAGAAGTCTTGGTCATGGGTAAAGGCAGAAAAGAGCGCATCGTGCCGGTTGGCAGCGTTGCCATTAAGGCAATACAAAGCTGGATGACGGTACGCAGCGATTGGTGCAAAGCAGAAACTGATACCGCCTTATTTATTAGTCAGCGCGGCAAACGTCTTGGCGCACGCAGTGTGCAGACACGCATGGCTTATTGGGGCAAGCAACAAGGTTTAGGTGCGCGGCTCAACCCACATAAGCTGCGCCACTCTTTTGCCACGCATGTGCTCGAATCCAGTGGCAATATTCGCGCTGTACAAGAAATGCTTGGGCATGCCAGTTTGTCGACAACACAGATCTATACCCATCTTGATTTCCAGCATCTCGCCAAAGTCTATGATGCGGCCCATCCGCGCGCTAAATTGGCGGCGAAGCGCCAAAACTAAAACACAATAAACACACTAAGATCTTGAAATATCAAGATTAGCCGCCACAATGTTAGGTTGTTCAACTTAATTTACTTGCTGTAATTTAGCAGCTCTACTCAGGAGAGAACGTCGTGGAGCAATTTAGAGGCACAACTATTCTATCTGTACGCCGCAATGGCAAAGTTGTCATTGGTGGTGACGGCCAAGTCTCGGTCGGCAATACGATCATGAAAGGCAATGCGCGCAAAGTCAGGCGCCTTTACCACGACAAAGTGTTAGCTGGTTTTGCTGGTGGCACGGCCGACGCCTTCACGCTATTTGAACGCTTTGAAGGCAAACTGGAAAAACACTCCGGCAATTTGACTCGCAGCGCCGTTGAGTTAGCCAAAGATTGGCGCACAGACCGCATGTTGCGCCGCCTCGAAGCCTTACTCTGTGTTGCCGACAAAGAAGCCTCGCTTATTATTTCTGGTAACGGCGATGTCATTGAGCCTGAACACGACCTTATGGCTATTGGCTCGGGTGGCCCCTTCGCCCAAGCTGCCGCGCGCGCGCTAATCGAAAACACTGAACTTAGCGCACACGATATCGTTGAAAAAGGCCTGTCTATCGCTGGCGATATCTGTATTTACACCAATCACAATCTGACTATCGAAGAGCTCGATACTGAAGATTAAACGCTTAACCAAGGAACTATCATGTCTGCCATGACACCTCGCGAAATCGTCGAAAGTCTTAATCGCCACATCGTCGGCCAAGCTGATGCTAAACGCGCTGTCGCCGTTGCACTGCGTAACCGCTGGCGCCGTGCCCAGCTCGACGAAGAGCTGCGCAACGAAATTACGCCAAAAAACATTCTTATGATAGGCCCTACCGGGGTCGGAAAAACCGAAATTGCTCGCCGCCTTGCCAAACTCGCTGATGCGCCTTTTGTTAAGGTCGAAGCAACAAAGTTTACTGAAGTGGGCTACGTTGGTCGCGATGTTGATTCGATCATACGCGATCTTGTCGATATCTCCATTAAAATGAATCGTGATAAAGAAACCAAGAAAGTTGATCAACGGGCGATGGATGCCGCTGAAGAACGCATCCTCGATATTTTATTGCCTGCCGCGCGCGGCACATCGGAAACCGATACCGAAAGCCATGACTCAACACGACAAAAATTTCGTAAAAAGCTACGCGAAGGTGATCTTGATAATAAAGAGATTGATATCGAAGTCGCCGCCGGCAGCATTGGCGTAGAGATCATGACGCCACCCGGAATGGAAGATATGACCAGCCAGCTACAAGGCCTGTTTGAAAACCTCAACACCGGAAAGACCAAAGAGCGCAAAGTCACCATCAAACAAGCTATGAAGCTGCTCACCGACGAAGAAGCCGGTAAGCTCATTAATGAAGAAGAAATCAAAGAACAAGCGCTCATCAACGTTGAACAAAATGGCATCGTCTTCCTCGATGAAGTCGATAAAATTGCCCAGCGCGAAGGCACTGGTGGCGGCGAAGTCTCCAGGCAAGGCGTGCAGCGTGATCTATTACCCCTCGTTGAAGGCTCAACCGTTACGACCAAGTTCGGCATAGTCAAAACCGATCACATACTCTTTATCGCCTCAGGCGCGTTTCATTTATCCAAACCATCAGACCTTATCCCTGAGCTACAAGGCCGCTTCCCTATTCGGGTTGAACTCAGCCCACTTAGCGTTGATGACTTTGTGAAAATTCTTACCGAGCCCAGCGCATCACTAACTCAACAATATACTGCGCTGCTTGGCACCGAAGGCATAACCGTCGAGTTCAAAGAAGATGGAATCCGTCGTATCGCCGAGATCGCCTGGCAAGTCAACGAGCGCACCGAAAACATCGGCGCTCGCCGTCTACACACCGTCATTGAGCGCTTGCTTGAGAGCGTTTCATTTGAGGCGCCGGACAAACCCGGCTCAACCGTAGCCGTCGATGCCACTTATGTCGATGACAATCTATCGAAACTGGTCGCCGATGAAGACCTCACTCGTTATATACTCTAATACTCTATAAATAGCGCAATTAAAAACCACTATGGCCGTATCCGTACCGACTGACATAAAGCTGCACCAGCAATCACACGTCCTCGAAATTCATTTTGATGAGGAAGTATTTGAGTTAAGTTGCGAATACCTGCGCGTCTACTCCCCGTCAGCCGAAGTAAGAGGCCACGGTCCCGGCCAAGAGGTTCTGCAAGTCGCTAAAGAACAGGTCAACATCAAAGCCATCGAACCGACTGGCAACTATGCCGTTAAACTCGTCTTTGATGACGGCCATGACAGCGGACTCTATACCTGGGAACTACTGTATGACCTGGGCACACGCCAAGACGAATTGTGGGCAGATTACCTAGACCGACTAAAAAAATTGGGCTACGAAAGAAAACCATTCGAACGGACGGCGGGCGATTAATATGAGCGATCACACCACCCACTTCGGCTATCAAGAAGTCCCTATTAGCGAAAAAGTAAAAAAAGTCGGTGCCGTCTTTGACTCAGTCGCAACCAAATACGACATCATGAATGACGTCATGTCCATGGGCGTACACCGTTTATGGAAATGGTTTGCACTCGAAGTCTGCGCGATTCACAAAGGCGAACGGGTGTTGGATATCGCCAGCGGCACGGGGGATCTCGCTGCCAAACATGCCGAACGTGCCGGCGAAGATGGCTTAGTTATCGCCAGCGATATTAATAACAGCATGTTAAGTGTGGGCCGTGATCGACTCACTGATCGCGGCATCATTAGTAATGTCCGCTATGTGCAAGCCGACGCTGAACAACTGCCCTTCCCAGACAATTACTTTGACTGCATTACGATTGCCTTTGGATTACGTAACGTCACCAACAAAGCAGCCGCGCTCATTTCAATGCAACGCGTACTAAAACCTGGTGGCCGTTTACTGGTATTAGAGTTTTCAACGCCACATTCATTTCTTAAAGGCATTTACGATACCTACTCGTTCAAGCTATTGCCGTTGTTTGGCAAAATCATCGCCAAAGACGAAGAAAGCTATCGCTACCTCGCCGAATCCATTCGCATGCATCCTGATCAGGAAACACTTAAAACGATGGCACTCGATGCCGGCTTTGATCAATGTGACTATATGAATATGTCGGGCGGCATTGTCGCCATGCATAGAGCGTATAAGTTTTAAACAAGACATGAGTGATTACGCTGACCTACCCGGTGGACTCGCCATTGCGCTAGAAGCTGCGATTAACCGCGGCATTGCACTGGATCCCGAAAGCCGCGAACAACTCGCCGACATCAGCGGCAAAGTCATCGCCATCGAAC
>NVRQ02000040.1 GCA_002400905.2 Gammaproteobacteria bacterium
ATAAGGCAAGAGGGTGGCCTTGATATAGACATTCTCAAAGCACGAGGCAGCCATCATTATCAGAGTGTTTCTATCGGTAGGAATATGAGTCAAAGTCCAGAGTTGATTCAGGACATAGCGCAGTGATATGGATTCACGCTTGCTCGGTAGTACGGCACCATTGCGGCTAGTACGCAGGCGTGTTTGCCAAGGCAGCTTACAGCTATTGCCGTCTGCAAGCCAACAGCGGCAAGAGTCAGCAATGCTTTGGTTATGTCTCTATTTCCCTACTTGAGCCTGAATTGAAAGATGCAAAGGCGGCAGTTTGATTGATATTTGAAAGCGCTGGTTTACTCAATCAATGCGATGTGTTGGCAGTCAATTGCTGCCAACACATCGTGCGCTGCATTAGCTTTGCACGTATCTCACTACATCGGCGAGTTCAAACTTGCCGCCTCTGCCAGCAACGCAAGCCAGGGGTTTCCATGATTTATTGCTAAGGAAGCTGGTGCCGCAATGTTTAAGTGCGCCAACTATGACCTCCAGTAAAATAGCTGAGCCTGCTGGGCCAAGTTTTTGACCGTTACCAAGTGTTCCAGCTTCTTGCATTAAATAGAAAAACAAAGGGGTGGCTTTGACAAGCTCACTGACACAATGCGGTATAACGTCATCCAGTTTGAGCGCAGCGAAGTTGGTCGATATTGGATAGCCAGCAGCCTTGAGGGCATTAACGACGGACTGACCCGATGGTAGCGATAATGCATTGCCTCGCAGCAGATTGCGAAATGCTAGTGAGCGAAGATTATCGCTGGCATCGCGACCAACAATATTATCAGGCATGTTGATGAGTTCACTTGGGAATTGAATATCAAAGGCCTTGGTAAATAGTGGCGGAATACATTTATCGACTTCCAATAAAAAGCGCCAATCTACAACCAAGTCGGTTGGTAGACTGGTAAATCCTTCCGTGCCAAAACGTTCGTCAAATAAATCTACCTCAGGGTGGCGGCTATTGACGGCATAGCGTGAACGCACAGTGGTGTGACCGAAACGGAATGCAGCGACGCTAAACTCGACAGGCATAGGCAAGTTATGGTGTTTGTCGGCCTTGTAAATCAACGGAAAGCCGGGTTTCTCCATAGCAAAATTGAAAATCTTTGTATCGCAGATTCGCGCAAGCAAATCATTGACCACCAGATATTGATAATGGTGACGCGTGATTTCTTGCGCTTCTTCGAAGCGATTTTCAGGCGACACGCTAGAGACCAGGCTGTCATAAATTTTATTGTGAAAGCGAATAAACAATAGCTGCATTTGTGAGACAAAGATGTTCTCGTCATTGCGTGGGTCACCAATCAATGCGGTACCGTTTTCGCTACGTGCTAAATCGTTGGGGTTGCCACTGTTACCAACGAGAAGTCTGCCGGGTGCAGTTGGGCCTTCATATAAATGCGGGTTCGCCTCAGGGCCAAAGCCATAAACACAGTCTAAGTCTAAGGTTGGGGTGCGCAGATTGGGTAATGCTTCAATGGCACGGTTGCTTAATGGATCACTTTCGATATCAGAGGTGGTGTCTAAGGTAATGTCGTGGTCGATAAATTGGGCGAAAAAGGTGTAGCCTGCGGGTATTTTACTGTCACCGCTGGAGTTATCTTGATCATCCATTGGTGAGCCGGGCCCACCTAATGCTGCGGCTTGCTCTTCGCTGACTGCGAGCCCGTTAAGTTTAGGAAAAAGTTTACCAAAATTTCCGAGTTGAGCATGAGAGCAGCCTTTGGCTTTACTCATACCGTGATGTTGTACTGGGCAGTTGCTCATAATTGAATCTCCATATTAATTGTAAATGATTGATATACCTCTTGAATTACCAATTATTAGTTCATATTTATCCGTGAACAAAGGCAAGTAATGCTATGCGTAGTGCACAGAACTGCTGTTAGGGTAAACCTGAAATCCAGCGAGATCAAGTTCACATTATTATGAGAGCGCTACGTCAAAAACGACTATTTTATTGGTTCAGCTTGTCGGCTATGCTTGCGAGTCGTTTACCTTGTGCCAGGCACAGGATTTTTTCGTCCTCGCTAATCGGGTTTTTGCCATCATGGCCTGCGGTGTGGCTAGCGCCGTAAGGTGTGCCGCCCGTTTGGGTAGTGCTTAGCGCAGGTTCAGAATAAGGAATACCGACTATTACCATGCCGTGGTGAATGAGTGGATTCATCATTGATAATAAGGTGCTCTCTTGACCACCATGCATGGATGACGTTGAGGTGAAGACGCACGCAGGTTTATTAATTAAGGTGCCCGACATCCATTGTGGGCTGGTGCCATCTAAAAAATACTTCATGGCTGATGCCATATTGCCAAAACGCGTTGGGCTGCCTAGCGCTAAGCCAACACAGTCTTCTAAATCTTCGGCACGGACATACGGTGGCCCGTCTTCTGGAATGTCGCTTTCAGTCGCCTCACAATTTGCTGAAATAGCAGGAACGGTGCGAATCACTGCTTCCATGCCATCGACTTTTTCAATACCCCGAGCGATTAAGCTGGCCATTTGCGCAACGCTACCGTAGCGGCTGTAATACAAGACTAAAACTTTTTTCATTATTTATAAAGTCTCCGTGGGTACTGGTTATAATATTTCTAATACGTTTTCAGGTGGGCGTCCCAATGCAGCTTTGTTACCATTGGTCACGATAGGGCGTTCTATTAATTTTGGATTTTCTACCAGTGTTTTAATGAGTTCGGTTTTATTAAGATTTGAATCTTTTAAGCCTAATTCTTTGTAGATAGCTTCGCCTTTACGCATAATTTGTTGAGGCTCTATATCGAGCATGTTGAGTAGTTGCTGCATTTTTTTTGTGCTGGGTGGCGTCTCTAAGTATTCAATGATTTCAGGCTCAATGCCCTTTTCGCGAATGAGTTCTAGGGTTTGACGTGATTTGGAGCAACGGGGGTTGTGATAAATAGTGACGCTCATGTTGTTATCCTCAAAACGATTATTTAATTATTCTATTTTACCGTCGCGTGCAGCACTGAGCACTAAGGCATCGAAATCATCGCCTGCCATGAGATTTTTTTCGGTGACTATTTCGCGAACGCTACGCCCAGATTCTTCTGATTCTTTTGCGACTTCAGCAGCAGCAGCGTAACCGATACGCGGATTAAGTAAGGTAGCAAGGCCGACACTGGTGTGTAGGAATTGAGCACAGCGTTCGGTATCGACGGTTAAGCCTTTTAGATTTTTTTCGCTAGTAGCATTCATCGCGTTGGTTAACCATTCCATGGCATCGAACAAGGCTGAACCCAGTGCGGGCATCATGACGTTGAGTTCGAGCTGCCCAGCTTGCGTCATGCCGGCTATAGCATGGTCTTGTCCTAGTATTTGATAGCAGACTTGATTGAGCATTTCGAACATCACTGGATTGATTTTTCCAGGCATGATGCTCGAGCCGGGTTGTACCGCGGGTAAGCAAATTTCGCCTAAACCCGTGCGCGGCCCGGATGCCAATAGACGCATGTCATTGGATATGCGGATGACCTCGAGTGTGAGATTGCGGATTTCAGACGACAAGGTTTGCAGGTCGGTCATGGATTGCATTTGACCGACAATGTCTTCTGCCGCGACGATGGGGTTGCCTGTTAAGCGCGCGAGTTCTGCTGCGACGCGATTTGTATAGTCAGGGGAGGTATTTAAGCCAGTACCGACCGCGCTACCACCAAGGCCAATTTCGCACAGCGCTGTTTTACAACCGGCTAGACGTTTGCCGCAGCGGCGCAGTATCCAGGCATAGGCAGCGAATTCACGGCCTATGGTGGTCGGTACGGCATCTTGTAAGTGGGTGCGGCCACTCTTGACACTGTCTTTATTGTCTTCAGCAAGGCGCTCATATTCGCCAGCCATGGTGTCAACGGCGGCTAACAAGCGTGGCAGCTTTGTTAGTGTGGTTAAGCGTATGGCGGTAGGTATGGTGTCGTTAGTGCTTTGGCCCATGTTGACATGGTCATTAGGGTTTACTGGGTCGTAAGCACCACGTTCGCCGCCCAGTGCGACATTGGCTAAATTAGCAATGACTTCATTGCTGTTCATATTGTGGCTGGTGCCTGCGCCAGCTTGAAAACGGTCTATGACAAACTGATCGAGATATTCTCCGGCGCGAATTTTATCGCAGGCTTCGATAATTGCTTGGCTGAGTTTATCGTCAAGCCAGCCGGGTTGATTGTTAGCGCTAGCAGCGGCGCGTTTGATTGTTACATGAGCTTGAACAAAGTCGCGATCGGGCATGCGGCCACTGATTTGGAAGTTATCAATGCCGCGTGCGGTTTGAATGCCGTACCAGGCGTCGGTGGGAACCTTTAGTTCACCCAGGCTGTCTTTTTCTATACGGTATGTGGTCATGTTATGTAGTGATATGTCTGTTGGTTAGTTAATATAGCGAAATGTCTCAATGTATGTGTTGTATTGTATCAGGCCGAGTCCAGGGTGTTTTTTTCCGTGCGACGGCAGTCAAGCAAGCAAAAAACCTGGATTTGACGGGCTATGCGAAGAATTTGCCTGATGGTCGTGTTGAAGTGGTTGCTTGCGGTGATAGTTATAACTTGGCCAAGCTGAGAGCCTGGTTGGCTCATGGCTCGCCGATGGCGAAGGTAGACGATGTTGAATGTGAGTCGATCGAAATGAAAGTACCAGACCAGTTTACGATTGCCTAGCAATGAGCGGGCAGCAAGGAGGGTAAAATGAAGAAGCTGTTATTAATATTGAGTGTGAGTGCGTTGATGATTTTGTCGGCGTGCTCTCAATCCGACTCTAGTTCCGCTGCGGAGACATCTGCGGTAATCGACACCAGCTATGCTGGTGCCTTGAAGGCGACTATGCAGAGTGTTAAAGGCATGAATCATCATCCGTCGTCTGCTGAAAAATTAGCGTTGACGACTTATATCGATGCGATGGATAGTAGTGTTAACGGCGTTGCGTTGGCGGAAACAATGGCGGTGGTGAAGGCGATAGAGCATTTTCCGTCTGATAGCGATAAAGCTAAGCTGGAAAAACTAGTGGGCGACCTGCAAGCCAATGACGGTGATCCGGACTTGATTACTTTAATAGAGATTGTTGGCAGGGTCGCGCATAAAGTATCCGATGATGATAAAGCTAAACTTGAGGCAATGATTGCTAAGTAGTCGGTTTTGTCCGGTTGTTGTTTTATCGGTGTGATGATGGCTTAAGAGCGATACCAGCGCTCGCGTAAGGCTTTAAACACACGCTCAGAATACCAAGTTTTGCCTGTGCTGCCGTTGTAGCGGGCAAGACCTCTGACTTTATCGCCTTTTTCTTTGTTGATATAAAATTTTAATATTGTGCAACCAAAACGCAGATTGGTTTGAATATCGAAGAGTTCATCATTGGGGCGGCCAATCTCGTTGAGCCAAAAGGGCATGATTTGCATTAATCCGCGGGCACCAACGTGAGATAGCGCCCACCGATCAAAATTACTTTCCACCTCAATTAGTGCAAGCACGAGTTCTGGAGCGAGGTCAGCACGTGTGGCTTCTTCGTGAAGGGCGCGCAGAAAATAAATGCGTTGCTGCGGGTCTTTCCACAATTTTAGTCCGGACCATTTTTCAGTGGTCTTAAGGCGTTTTTCTAAGCGGCTCGACATGTCGAGCAACCATACCTCGGCAGCGTAGCGGTCATCAAAAGTCTCAGCATTATTGACTGCGGTGCTTAGCGCAGCGCGTAATTTTGGGTCGACACCCAGCTGTTCCTGGGGTGTAATGCTTGCAATATTGTCATTTTGATCAGCCGCGCTACTGTGAGCCGTGACACAGCAGCACAGTAGCGACAACGCTAGGATGTGAAGAGGTTTGGTTTTAATGATAAGTTGTTTTGTAAGCATTGGTGTAAGACAAACAATACGATTTATTCGTCTTTGTTATCGGCACTCGCCAAGCGCTGTTTAATGGTGCTGACGATATTACCTAAAGCAAGTTCTTCGTTGTCACTTTCGCCACGTTTGCGATATTCGACCGTGCCGCTATCAAGCCCGCGTTCACCAATGACAATACGGTAAGGAATTCCGACTAATTCGGTTTCAGCAAACATAACGCCAGGGCGTTCTTTTTTGTCGTAGAAAAAGACATCAATGCCCGCATCGGTAAATTCTTTGTAGAGTTTTTCGCATGCTTCGCGAACACGTTGTGATTTGTGCATATTCATGGGTAATAAGGCAAGTTGAAATGGCGCGATGCTTAATGGCCAAATAATGCCATTGTCATCATGGTTTTGTTCTACTGCCGCGGCAACCGCACGAGTAATACCGATACCGTAGCAAGCCATGAGCATGGTGACTTGTTTACCACCTTCGTTAAGGCAGGTGGCATTCATGGCCTTACAGTATTTATCACCTAACTGAAAAATATGCCCCACTTCGATTCCGCGCACGATATTTAAGGTACCTTTGCCAGAGGGTGATGGATCGCCCGCGACAACTTTGCGAATGTCGGCAACTTCAGGCAAGGCGAGGTCGCGGTGCCAATTAACGCCGATGAGATGTTTGCCATTTTCGTTGGCCCCGCAAACAAAGTTTTTAAGTTCGACAACACTGCGATCAGCAATGATAGTGGCATTTAGATTGATGGGGCCAATTGAGCCGGCATCACATTGCGCGGTGGCCATGATTTGTTCTGCGCTGGCCATGCGCAGTGGTTGTGCAACGAGCGGGTGTTTTGCTGCTTTGATTGTATTTAATTCGTGATCACCACGAAGTAGCAATGCAACAATATTGTTTTCACTGCCCTCGACTAGCAAGGTTTTAATCATTTGTTCTGGTTTGATCTCTAATAAGCTACACACTTCGTCAATGCTGTGATGATTTGGTGTGTTGACGATACCTCTGTCTTCAAGTGCATCGTCGCTTGGCGCTGTCACGTTAACCGCTTCGGCTAGCTCAACATTGGCAGCGAAGTCGTCACCATCAGAAACAGCGATAGCGTCTTCGCCAGAATCAGCGAGCACATGAAATTCATGCGATACGGCGCCACCGATAGACCCGCTGTCCGCAGTTACGGCACGAAAATTTAATCCTAGCCGTGTAAAGATGCGCGTATAGGTGTCATACATCACATCATATGTCTCTTGCATAGAGGCTTCGTCAATATGAAATGAATAGGCGTCTTTCATAATGAACTCGCGCGATCGCATGACACCAAAGCGCGGGCGTATTTCGTCACGAAATTTAGTTTGTATTTGGTAAAAATTGGCAGGCAATTGGCGATAGCTACGAATTTCGTCGCGAATAAGGTCGGTAATGACTTCCTCATGTGTTGGTCCTATGCAGAACTCGCGTTGATGGCGGTCGTTAACGCGCAGTAGTTCTGGGCCGTACATTTCCCAACGCCCAGATTCTTGCCATAGCTCGGCGGGCTGTACTGCGGGCATTAATAGTTGTTGCCCACCGGCCTTGTTCATTTCTTCGCGTACGATAGCTTCAACTTTTTGTAGAACGCGAAACCCCAGTGGTAGCCAGCTATAGAGGCCAGACGCGAGGCGCCTAATCATACCGCTGCGCAGCATTAGCTGATGGCTGATCAATTCTGCATCGGCTGGGGTTTCTTTGAGTGTATTAAGTAAGAATTGGCTGGCGCGCATGAGGTGGGTTGGAGCCTGGTTGCGAATAAGAGCGCCGATTGTAGCCTTATCGAGGTTTTCTCGCTACGCCTTGAGATTTTTGGATTTCGCTTGCTGGTTCAGCTTAAGTGCTCCGCCGACAGTGCCGATAAGTGACTGTATGAAAAGACATAATAAAGGTAACTCTGCTTCAGGGGTGTTTTTGGCGTTGCTTATTACGGCACTGTTCCTGGGGTTGTCAGTTGCGCAGGTTTTTGCTGGCGAGAGCATGGTTGAGGTCTACGATCTCGATGATTTAGATGGGTTTGCGGTCAGTGTCGCGGGCGTTATGTCGCCGGCTGTTGTCCAGGCGATGACGACTCAGGGTGTGCCAGAGGATATTATTGTAACCGCTAAAGCGATTGCTGATGATAGCTTTTCTGCGGGCGAGCTACAGTCACGCATTCGCGAAGCGTTGATGATGGGTTTAACCGATGAGCATGTTGGCAATATTCTTGCTTGGCGTAAAACTGCTTTAGGTAACCTGCTTAATGAGGCAGAAAATCAGCATAACTCTGCGACGTATTATGATGATCTACGTGCATATTCGACCAGTAGTGAACTTTATTCTGTCAGTGATGCGCGACGTTTAATGGTGACCGAGCTTTATAGTTCGATGAGTGCTATCGAGCAATCGGTTGAGATGATCGTTAATGCCAACTACGCTATGGCGTTAGCCACCGCCATTACTAATGGTGAGGATACGCCAGATGAAAAAACAATGCGTAAAGTCTATGAGGGTATTGCTGAATCACGCGACCAAATTATGATCGGGGTTCGTGGTCGTATGCTGGTTACGGGTTTGTATGTGTACCGCACTATTTCTGACGAAGACCTAGCCAGTTATATGGATTTTAATATGACAGAAGCAGGTGCACGCTATAACCAAATTTTATTTAGCACGGTTGATCGTTGGTTGTTTGACTCAACCAAGCGCTTCGGTTTTCGCTTTGGCCAGGCCTTACGTAAAATTAACGCGCAGCAACCCGCTTAGAGACGTACCGTAGATTCGTACTAAAGGCTTACTGTTTGGCACTATTCTAATACGAGGCGCATTGATAGATCGATTGCGTTAAGGTGTTTGGTTAAGCCGCCTATCGATATATAGTCAACACCGGTTAGTGCGATATCTCGAACTGTATCGAGGTCTACGTTACCAGAAGATTCTAATTTAACATCGCTCGGTTTTCTGGCGACAGCCGCTTTTAATTGATCGATACTAAAGTTATCTAATAATAGGCGTTTAATGCCGGCGCTGATGGCGCTATCCATTTCATCCAAGGATTCAATTTCCATTTCAATGGATAACTCAGGATGAGTTTTTTCCAGTAGGATCATTGCTTTTTCAATAGAGCCTGCAGCAATAAGATGATTTTCTTTGATCAGTATGGCGTCATAGAGACCAAAACGATGATTGTTGCAGCCACCCGTTTTCACCGCATATTTTTGCGCGAACCTAAGGCCTGGTAGGGTCTTGCGCGTGTCGAGCAGGATGGTGGCTAGATCTACTACCTGATCTGCATAACGACTTGCCAGTGTGGCGGTGCCCGATAGAGTTTGCAGAAAGTTTAAGGCGCAACGCTCGCCGGTAATGATAGCGCGTGCAGGGCCACGTAATTCGCATAACAGGCTGTCGGCCTCAATGCGGTCGCCATCCTGATAGTGCCAGGTGATAGCGATACTGTCGTCCATGGCGGCGAAGACTGCGTCAAACCAGGGACGACCACAGAGTACCGCCGGCTCACGGCAGAGGAGCCGAGCATGGCAGCGTTGGGCTTCCGGAATCAGTTCCGCAGTGACATCGCCTGTGCCAACGTCTTCAGTTAGGGCAAGGCGTACATCGAGGGCGATAATCTCGTTAAACTGTTCTGTATTAAATTGATGCATGTCAATTGTCTTTGTCAGAATGAGCTTACTCTATAAGAGAATTTATTTTTACCCTTGGAGACAGTGCATAATAGCACTATGTTAATTATCACTTAGATAAAGATAAAACACGTTTCTGCCTGCCAGGCGGCAATACAGTGAAGAGAGCGATGCGAGGGTTTAGTTATGCGAATGGAAAAATTAACCAGTAAATTTCAAATGGCGCTGACTGATGCCCAGAGCTTGGCGGTCGGCCGTGACCATCAGTATATTGAGCCTGCGCATTTAATGACTACGCTATTGGATCAACAGGGTGGCACGATCCGTCATGTGTTGTCCAACGCCAGTGTCGAGGTTAACAGTTTGCGCTCGCACCTTGGTGAGTTCATCGATAAATTGCCTAGCGTGCATGGAACCGCGGGTGACGTGCATATGTCGCAGGATTTGGGTCGTTTGCTTAATGTCTGTGACAAGCTGTCACAGGATCGCAAAGATGCTTATATCTCCAGTGAGTTATTTGTGCTGGCGGCAATTGATGATAAAAATGCACTGGGTAAGTTGTTACGTGATGCTGGCGCTAGCAAGGGTTCTTTAGAAAAAGCCATTGATGAAATGCGTGGTGGCGAAGCGGTTAATGACCAGAACGCGGAAGAGAATCGGCAAGCGTTGGAGCGTTATACCGTTGATGTTACCGAGCGCGCCGAACAGGGCAAACTTGATCCGGTAATTGGTCGTGATGAAGAGATTCGACGCACTATTCAGGTGCTGCAACGTCGTACTAAAAATAACCCCGTCTTAATCGGTGAGCCCGGTGTTGGTAAGACTGCGATTGTTGAAGGTCTGGCTCAGCGTATTGTTAATGGTGAAGTGCCGGAAGGGCTTAAAGGCAAGCGTTTATTGTCACTTGATATGGGTGCCTTAATCGCTGGTGCCAAGTTCCGAGGTGATTTTGAAGAACGCTTAAAAGCTGTGCTCAATGACCTGTCTAAACAAGAAGGGCAGATTATTCTGTTTATCGATGAAATTCATACCATGGTCGGTGCCGGTAAGGCGGAAGGCTCTATGGATGCCGGTAATATGCTTAAGCCAGCGCTGGCGCGCGGTGAATTGCATTGTGTCGGCGCGACGACGCTGAATGAATATCGCGAAAATATTGAAAAAGATGCCGCGCTCGAACGTCGATTTCAGAAGGTGTTGGTCGATGAGCCATCGGTCGAAGATACCATTGCCATTCTGCGCGGCTTAAAAGAGAAATACGAAGTTCATCATGGTGTCGATATTACCGACCCGGCCATAGTTGCAGCGGCAACATTATCGCATCGTTATGTCACCGACCGTAATTTGCCTGACAAGGCGATAGATCTTATCGATGAAGCTGCCAGTCGTATTCGTATCGAAATTGATTCCAAGCCGGAAGAGATGGATCGTCTTGAGCGGCGCATCATTCAACTTAAAATTGAGCACGCGGCCGTTAGTAAAGAAACTGACGAGGCATCGAAGAAGCGGCTGGATGCATTGGAAAGTCAGCTGAGTGAGCTGGAACGACAATTTGCTGATTTGGATGAAGTGTGGCGTGCAGAAAAGGCCGCGCTGCAGGGCTCGCAACAAATTAAAGAAGAGTTGGAGCGCGTTCGCCTGGAGCTTGAAACAGCACGCCGTGCGGGCGATTTAGAGCGGATGTCAGAATTGCAGTATGGCAAGATCCCGCAGCTTGAAAAGCAGCTCGATGTGGCGTCTCAGGCTGAAACGATGGAGATGACCTTGTTACGCAATAAGGTAACGGAAGAAGAAATCGCCGAAGTCGTTTCAAAAATGACCGGTATCCCCATCAATAGAATGCTTGAAGGTGAGCGTGATAAATTGCTCAATATGGAGGCAACCTTGGGTGCGCGTGTTGTTGGTCAGGATGAAGCCGTTAAAGTCGTTTCCGATGCGATTCGGCGTTCACGTGCGGGTTTGTCAGACCCGGATCGGCCTAATGGCTCTTTTATGTTTTTGGGGCCGACCGGTGTTGGTAAGACCGAGCTAACCAAGGCATTGGCGGAATTTATGTTTGATAGTGATGATGCCATGATTCGCATCGATATGTCCGAGTTTATGGAAAAGCATTCAGTGGCACGTTTAGTTGGTGCGCCGCCGGGCTACGTCGGTTATGAAGAGGGTGGTTATCTGACCGAGGCAGTCCGTCGTCGGCCCTATAGTGTGATATTGCTCGATGAAGTTGAAAAGGCGCACCCTGATGTTTTTAATATCTTGCTGCAAGTCTTGGATGATGGTCGCTTGACCGATGGTCACGGGCGTACCGTCGATTTTCGCAATACTGTGATTATCATGACTTCAAACCTGGGTTCGCAACAGATTCAGGAGCTCGCCGGTAAAGACAGTTACGATGTAATGAAAGCAGCGGTGATGGCGGTGGTTGCACAACACTTTAGGCCCGAGTTTATTAATCGTATTGATGAAACCGTGGTATTTCGTCCGCTTGATCAAGCGCATATACGCTTGATTACCGATATTCAGCTTAAGGGCTTGCGACAGCGTTTGCGTGAACGCGAGATGGATGTCCGGTTTTCTGATGCGTTGCTGGACAGAGTGGGCGAGGCAGGTTTTGATGTTGTCTATGGTGCCCGCCCGTTGCGACGTGCAATACAGCAGATGATAGAAAATCCGCTTGCACACGATATTCTGTCAGGTAAATTTAAACCAGGTGATGCCATCCTTGCCGATTTGGTGGACGACGAAGTGACCTTCACTAGTGTCGCCGAGCATACGTCGGTAGCCTAGGGCTAGGGGGTGTGCTAGGAGCCTGTCGGACTCAGGATGATTCTCGGCACTGCTTCATGCGCTGCCCTACCCTACCTCCTGCATCCCTGCAGTCGTACTGCGGCGGCAGGAAATCGGCCCATTCTTTCGATCTTTTTCATTAAATAGGCTCGCTATTCGCCTCAAAAAATCGAAAAAATGGTCTCACTACCCACTCGCCTCGCTACGAACACCTAAATCCGACAGGCTCTTAGGCTAGGTGTAATCGATAGGTTCGCGGTTTGGGCGTTTCGGGATAAATTCCAGTCCGACATGGAAGTTATCATTGTATTCTTCGATCCAGCGCACGACTGCCGCAGTGGGTTCGTTTGACGGACTAACGCCTTCCAGCCATACCGTATCATTGAGTTGATGCGGTGCGACGACATCCATGCCAATGCCACCATGGCCAAGGTCGGTTACTGTGCCACAGAAATGTATGCGGTTATGGGCAGGGTCTTCGGTAAAGTAAATAGTATCCAATGCGGTATGTTCGCGAGGATATTGGCGGTGTTCTGACGACATAATTTACTCCTTCCAATACTCGAAATAGATGTTAGCACGTAACATGCTTATTTTAGAGCTTTTGCCATTCAGACGGCAGAGTACTGCCGATAAACGTGGTATCGGCAGTGTGATCGGTATTTTAGTCTTTGCTTATTGCAGTGCTTCACGCAATACATACGGCAAAATGCCGCCATGGCGAAAATATTCGACCTCATTGGGTGTGTCTATGCGGGCCACCACATGAAAGTCGCGTTGGCTGCCATCACTGGAAGTCACGCTGATTTTGACACTG
>NVRQ02000041.1 GCA_002400905.2 Gammaproteobacteria bacterium
GGGGTCAGATACCGTCTTAAAGGTCAAGCAAAATTCTCATCAAAAGGTAGTTTATTTTTCAACACGCCATAAATGATATGAACCAACTTTCTCATTGCTGCACCGACAATGGCCATCTTGGATTTTCCCGCTGCCGTTAATCGTTTCTTCAGTTCAATGATTAGCGGGTTATACCGTAGTGCGACCAATGCAGGCATAAAAAAGGCTTTTCTTAGTGAGGAACGCCCCATTTTTGACATCGTTGCGCGTGGTCGCAATGAAGTGCCCGACTGGCGTATTTTTGGAGCAACGCCAATAAAGGCGGCCAACGCCTTGGCATTTCTGAACTGGGTGATATTACCAAACTCTGACAGGATCACATTGATTGTTGCTTCCCCTATCCCAGGAATGCTTTGCAATAAACGTTTGCGTTGTTTCAGATCAGGATGTTGATCAATGTGTTGTTGGATCTGTGCCTTGAGTTGTTTAATTTCCTGTACCAGAAACGTCAGGTGATGTTGCAGGTGAGAGGTGATCATTTCACTGGCACCTTGCAGGCGATTACTCTCTTGCTGGTGCATCTGGTTGAGGGCCTCAAGCCGGCGTGCCAGGTCACGTAGTTGCCTTATCTGCATGGGTTGGGGATGCCATTGTTGAGGATTCATGGCGGCACAAAATCGGGCGATCAATCCCGCATCGACTTTATCGGTTTTACTGCGCAATAGTTCGCTTTGGGCAAAGCCTTTTATCCGTGCCGGATTGACGATACTGATCGTCATTCTTTGGTCATGTAAAAACACTGATAAGGCTTCGCTATAGATGCCAGTGGCTTCCATGCAGACATGGGCTGACGCTGCGTCATGATGTACTAGCCATTCAAACAGAGCAGTAAACCCTTTTCGATTGTTGGGAAACTTTTTATGTTTGAGTTTTGTGTCTTTGAGCAAAGCCACGTCGAATTTCTGTTTGGAGATGTCGATGCCAAGAACTTGTTTTGTTTTCATATTTGCTTTCGCTTACCTCGTGATGCAGGTTCACCTTGAAAGGGACCTAAGATACCGTTCAGCGTGTTAAACAAAATCGGGCGGGGCGCACCTATCTGACCCCCAGGCTTAATGCCTTAAGTCTTTACGATGTCACCCGACCGAACCATTGAAAGTTCATGATACTTCAGTGGCTCAGATAAGATACGAGGTCTTTAGTTTTTGATTTTAGATTTTTTCGACCTTTCTCAGCAGCTTTGGTGGTTCATGAAATACGCGACGAGAGCGAGGGCTGTCTGAGCGACGTTTTTTGTCGCGAGTTCCTCAGCGCGCGTATTTCATGAGCCACCAAAGGAACCGTCTGGAAGACGGCTGCTGTGTGGGAGCAATGCTTTTGGTTACTTTTGGCTTATCAAACACACTCGTCCGCAAATATGTTTAGCGAAAAACAATGCTAAAAAGAAACATTTATATTGCCAGGCTAGCAAAAATACTAAGCTAAATTATCCAACGCCCACTCAACATGCTCCCTAACCAACCCCGAATCATCCTCTCTTCTTGCCATCAACGCACCAACCACAGAATGATTCCGATCAGCATTGCCCAACGCTACCGCAATATTCCGTAACCAACACTCATACCCAATACGCCGTATCGCTGAACCTTCGGTTTTTTTATTAAACTCTTCTTCGCTCCAAGAGAATAATTCAACTAAGGTTACGCTATCTAAACTATTGCGTGGTGCGAAGTCGGGTTCTTCGCTAAGTGAGGCGAAGCGATTCCATGGGCAGACTATTTGGCAGTCGTCGCAGCCGTAGATGCGGTTGCCCATGGCTTTGCGAAACTCGACGGGGATGCTGCCGCGTAGTTCGATGGTTAGGTATGAGATGCAGCGACGTGCGTCAACTTGATAGGGGGCGATGATGGCTTGGGTGGGGCAGACAGTGATGCAGTCGTTGCATTCGCCACAATGGTTTTTTGTTTGTTGATCTGTGGGTAATGGTAGGTCGGTATAGAGTTCGCCAAGAAAAAACCAGGAGCCGGATTTTTGGTTGATGAGGTTGGTGTGTTTACCTATCCAGCCTAAGCCGGCTTTTTGTGCCAGGGCTTTTTCTAATACGGGTGCGCTGTCGGTAAAGGCCCGATAGCCAAAGTCGCCGACGACAGTGCTGATTTTTTTGGCTAGTGTGTTTAAACGTTTGCGTAAGACTTTGTGGTAATCACGACCTAGGCTATAGCGCGAAATATAGGCGTTGGTTTTTTCTTCCATGGTATCACCCATGATTTCTCGTGATTCGGGAAGATAGTCCATGCGTGCGGAGATGACGCGCGTGGTGCCTGCGACGAGTTCATTGGGGCGACTGCGTTTGGTGCCGTGGCGTTGCATATACTCCATTTCGCCATGCATATCGTCTTTGAGCCAGTTGAGTAGATGTTGCTCATCGCCTTGTAGATCGATGTCGGTAATACCGATTTGCTGAAAGCCTAGCTCTTGGCCCCAGCGTTTTATGTCTGCGGCCAATTGAGTCATATCTATCTGAGATGGTTCAGCAGGCGATAGCTCGACCTTATTATTTGTTTCGGCACTCATAGGCGTTATGATAACGCGCATGACGACACTCCCCGAAGTTTTGTATTGCGCTGATCAAGTGCGTGAGTTTGATCGTTTGGCGATTGAGCAACATAATATCCCTGGTTATCAATTGATGCAGCACGCTGGTATGGCGGCTTACCGATGCTTAGAAAAGCACTGGCCACTCGCTGAGAAAGTATTGATTGCTTGTGGTCCTGGTAATAATGGTGGCGATGGCTATGTCTTGGCGCGTTTGTGTCATGAGTCTGGTTTATCGGTAATGACTATTGCCTTGTCTGATACGCAATTGCTGCAAGGCGATGCCTTAACCGCCTATAACGATGCTGTAGCGAGTGGTGTCGTGGTGATGCAATATTACGATGATGTGGATTGTTCGCACTATGACCTTATCGTTGATGCCTTGTTTGGTACCGGTTTACAACGAGCGCTTGGGGGGGATGCGAAAGCGTTTGTTGAGAAAATCAATAAGGCTTTAGCGCCAGCCTTTGCCATTGATATTCCTTCGGGTTTGCTTGCTGATACGGGATTGCCTGCTGGTGTTGATGGCCTTGCTGTTGAGGCAGAGGTGAGCTTGAGCTTTATTGGCTTAAAACAGGGTATGTTTACCGGTTTGGCTGCAAACTATTGTGGCGCGATTGAATTCGATAATTTGGATGTACCCGCGGCTGTGTATTCGGGGCATTTTGCTACAGCGAATCGTTATTTAGGTGCGGATATCGCTGAATTGTTGCCGCCGCGTAAGCAAGCGACCCACAAGGGTCAATGCGGTCATACTTTGCTAGTGGGCGGAAAAATCGGTCATGGCGGTGCTATTCGTATGGCAGCTGAAGCGGCGTTACGTGTCGGCTCTGGTTTAGTTACGGTGGCTGCGCATACGAGTAATGCAGCGCTAATATCGGCCGCGCGACCTGAGATTATGTCCTTTGGTATTGATAAGGCGGAGATCTTAAAACCGTTGATGGCAGAGGCTAATGCTTTGGTCGTTGGGCCGGGTATGGGTGTTGGCGGTATGGCGACTGACTTATGGCATCGCTTAATCAACTGCGAAAAACCGACGGTTATGGATGCTGATGGTTTGAATATTCTTGCAACCAATGTCAAGGTTTATGATAACTGGATATTGACACCCCACCCTGGTGAGGCAGCGCGTTTGCTTGGTGTTGAGACATCAGAGATTCAGGCAGATCGATTTGTTGCGGTGAAAGCGTTGCAACAACGCTACGGTGGTGTGGTGGTGCTTAAGGGTAGTGGCACATTAATTTGCGATCAAGAAGGCAATATCAGTGTCGTTAATGCGGGCAATCCGGGTATGGCGTCGGGTGGTATGGGTGATGTGCTTGCTGGTGTTATCGGTGGTTTGCTTGCGCAAGGTTTATCGACCATTGATGCCGCGCGTACCGGTGTTTGGTTGCATGCCACCGCTGCTGATAGTGCGGTGAAGATGGGTGAGCGGGGATTGTTAGCCACTGATTTATTGCCTCATCTACGAGGGCTTGTTAATCCAGGTGTTAGTCCTACAGCGAACTCATGACGCGGTTACCGTTGCATTCAGATTCTGCTGCCAGCACGGAAGCAGTGGCAGTACGTTTAGCTCGGTGTTGTGAGGCGCAGGCACTGATTATTCATTTAATGGGTGAGTTAGGTGCCGGTAAAACGACGTTTTGCCGTGGTTTTCTCCACGGTCTAGGTCACGAGGGTCATGTCAAAAGCCCGACGTATACGGTGGTGGAGCCCTATCAGCTGGCTGATTTAAATGTCTACCATTTTGATTTATACCGAATAAATTCTTACGACGAATTGGAAGAGATAGGGATACGTGACTATTTTAATGGCCAGTCACTTTGCCTGGTTGAGTGGCCAGAGCGAGCGCAAGGAGGGCTTGAGAAACCCGATATCAGTGTTACTTTAGAGTATGTTCACGATGAGCGAAAGTTGATTTTCGAGTCTGTATCGGCAAAGGGGGAATCGATTTTGCGTTGTTTTAATCAGGGTCGTTCCTTAACCAAATAACAGTGTGTTAGTAACGATTTGATATGTGGCGCTAGAGATTTGAGCGCTATCTTATTAAAAGATATAGAAAAAACTTGAGTTTTAGGCAGAATGGGCATATAAATACTCTGAAAAGATATCGGAAAAACTCTCATGGAGATTCAGCACCGCCTGTGATGACTAGAACTTTTCTATTAATGGTGAGTGCATTGCTTGCGACCATCAGTGTTGTCAGCAGTGTTGCTGCTGCGCAAATCGATGTTACCGGCGTTCGCGCTTGGCCCGCCCCTGATCATACCCGCCTTGTTTTCGAAATTTCTGCTCCGCTCGAATATAAATTATTTACCCTTGATGGGCCTGAGCGAATCGTTATCGATTTAAAAGACGCGCGACTGCGTATGAGCTTGCCAAAAGGTACTGTAGGTTTTGTTGATAAGTTGCGTAGCGCTGAGCGTAATGGTACGGATTTACGCATTGTTTTAGATACTAATAAGTCTGTTAAGGCGAAAACATTTCTGCTTGTGCCTAACCAAACTTATGGTCATCGATTGGTTGTCGATCTCTATGATAAATCGGCGAATTCTTCGAGTAAGGTAAAGAATTCTCGGCCAGTTAAACAGCTTGCGAATAGTGGTTTGCGTGATCTTGTTATTGCTATTGATGCGGGTCATGGTGGTGAGGACCCAGGGGCATTGGGTCGTAAGGGCACACGTGAAAAAGATGTTGTGCTACAGATTGCTCGTGTGCTAAAGAGTAAAATCGATAAGCAGCGGGGTATGAAGGCGGTATTAATACGAAAGGGTGATTATTATATTAATTTGCGTCAGCGAATAACGTTGGCGCGAGCGGCCAAGGCTGATATGTTTATTTCTATTCATGCTGATGCGTTTAAAGATCATCGTGCGAAGGGGGCTTCAGTCTACGTGTTGTCTGAGCGCGGCGCGAGTTCGGAAGCGGCTACATGGTTGGCCCGACAAGAAAATCAGTCTGACTTAGTGGGTGGAGTGAGTCTGGATGACAAAGACCCTCTGACTAAGCAAGTGTTAATAGATTTGTCGCAGCATGAAACACAAAACGATAGCCATAGTAGTGCAAAAGAGGTATTGCGTGCTATGGGTAGCGTGACGCGTTTGCATAAAAAAGACGTGCAGCAGGCAGGTTTTTTGGTGTTGAAGTCGCCTGATATCCCATCGATTTTGATTGAAACAGCTTATATTTCTAATCCAACTGAAGAACAGAACCTTCGTAGTAAGGCGTACCAGACTAAGCTTGCGACGGCTATCGTCACCGGGCTTAAGCGCTATTTTGCTCTATCCCCACAACCAGGCACCTTGTTGGCATCGGTAACACAGACTAGCACGAGTCATACGATTTCACGTGGTGAGACTTTGTCGTTGATTGCTAATCGCTATCAGGTCAGTTTGAGAAACCTGCGTGCAACCAACAAATTGGCCAGCGATAGGATTAGAGTGGGTCAGGTCTTGGTCATTCCCCGCGGCACTTGATTTTGACAGTGGCTGGATCCCTGAATCCTAGGTTGCGGGCATTAGTGCTCTGATATAATCCACGGGTACTATGCGTATCCATCTACTCCCTCCTGAGCTGTCCAACCAAATCGCTGCTGGCGAGGTTATCGAGCGTCCGGCCGCTGTGGTTAAAGAGCTTGTTGAGAACAGCCTTGATGCCGGTGCGCAGACTGTTTTTATTGATATAGGCCAAGGTGGCCGCCGCCATATACGCGTGCGCGATGATGGCGCAGGCATTCACCCTGATGATATGGAATTAGCAGTAAGTCGTCATGCGACGAGTAAAGTGCGGCACCGAGAAGATTTAGAGAATATTAGTAGCCTTGGTTTTCGTGGTGAGGCTTTGCCGAGTATGGCGTCGGTCTCGCGCTTTAGCCTTCATTCTGCACAATCGGATGCGGACCATGGTTGGGCATTGAACGTTGATGGTGGGCATGTCAGCAATGAATTGGCACCTATAGCACACGCTCAAGGGACGACAGTAGAAGTCTCTGATCTCTTTTTTAACACGCCTGCGCGACGTAAGTTCATGCGTGCGGATAAGACCGAGTTTGCACATATCAACGAAATGGTCAAACGCATGGCTTTGAGTCGTTTCGATATTGGTTTTTCGCTGCGTCATAATCAGCGGACTGTGCATGAGTTGAGCGCGATCACCGATGAACAGTCTGCGGGACGACGTATTAAGCAGATATTGGGCGAGTCATTTTTAGACAACTCATTACCTTTTGATGAAAGCGCTGGTGAGATGCGTTTGTATGGTTGGGCCGGTTCACCCACTATTGCGCGCAGTCAGTCAGATATGCAGTATTTTTACGTTAACGGTCGTATGGTGCGAGATAAGGTGGTGATGCATGCGATTCGTCAGGCCTATAGCGATGTTTTATTTTCAGGTCGTCAGCCCGCGTATTTAGTCTATCTTGAAATCCCGGCGCATTTGGTCGATGTCAATGTGCATCCGTCTAAGCACGAAGTGCGTTTTCGTGAGTCGCGCTCTATCCATGGCTTTATTGGTCATGTCTTACGTGATGTGTTGGCGCAAAGTAGTACGGACGTGGCAGGGCATCATGTGACAGCAGTGGTTTCAAGCCCGACTGAACCGGCTGGCGCACCAACGTCAGCAGCAGCAAACTATCGCCAGCATGTGAACTCACAAGCACGTTTGTCATTCAATGTGAAAGAATCGCTGGATGCGATGACTTCGCTGTATGCGCCAAGAGACACAGAAAAACAAATTGAAACACCCTTAGAAGCAAATACGGATGTGCCGTTGCTGGGTTATGCAATAGCCCAAATTCATGGCATCTATATTTTGGCTGAAAATTCACAAGGTGTGATCTTGGTTGATATGCATGCGGCGCATGAGCGTATCACCTACGAGCATATGAAGCGCACGTTAACTGATCAACGCGCATTACGGCAACAACCTTTATTGATTCCACAAACCGTTAGTGTGAGCGAGAAAGAGACTCGAATTGTTGAGTCGCATAGCGATGTATTGATGCGTTTGGGTTTTGACGTTAACGTGATGAGCGATAGCTCTGTCATGTTACGACAAGTGCCAAGCTTGTTGGCGGATACGGATGTAGAACAATTATTGCGGGATGTGTTGTCAGATATTGCTGAGCACGGCGATAGTGATCGTGTAAACGAAGAAATTAATGCAATGTTAGGGACTATGGCGTGTCATGCCTCAGTACGTGCCAATCGTAAATTAACGGTTGCTGAAATGAATGCTTTGTTGCGAGATATGGAACGCACTGAGCGCAGCGGGCAATGTAACCATGGCCGTCCAACCTGGGTACAGCTCACGGTAGCAGAGCTGGATAAGCTCTTTATGCGTGGTCGTTAGCTAGTGTAGTGTTTCATACTGAATGCAGGGATAGAAAGCCAGTCAATACGCGAGTACAAAGCGCAGGCAAGGGTGGCTCCCTTGTCAAGGGTTGCAACGTGCCCTCGGGGATTACGCCGTAATCGTGTATTGACTGGCTTCCCTTCGGGCGCAAGCAGCAAGGCAGCTGCGGTGTTGCGCCCTCTTGAGATAGGACCACTATCCCTGCGAGGAAGTACTCTTGGGGTACGATTTACGCCTCGATCTGAAAGATTTTATCTCATCCTCCATTCAGCGCAGAATTAATCAGAGGTTCCCTAGCAGGCTGTTGAAAAAGTCTCAGGTGAGTGCCACCTGTAGTCCCATTTAAATCAAAACGTCCTTTTGATGAACCACCGAAAGATTTTGTAAGTTCAACTTTTAAACGCGCTGCTGTCGTATGATTGACATGATTGGATATTGTCTTCTCAAGCCGTTCCCGTGTAAGAGCACCGCGGTTAAGTTTCATATAAAAGTCATTATTTATTATTTCATCACCCTGAAAATGCGCTTTAATAGCAGTAAGTGTTAGAGGTTCGCTTAATTCCTTA
>NVRQ02000042.1 GCA_002400905.2 Gammaproteobacteria bacterium
AAGGGCAGATTAACTATACATTACTCACCCGTCCGCCACTTAGCTGACATCCTAGCAAGCTAGGACCGTTCTCGTTCGACTTGCATGTGTTAAGCACGCCGCCAGCGTTCACTCTGAGCCAGGATCAAACTCTTCAGTTTAAAGTACCAGTTGCTTGTGGCAACAAATCTTTAATAATGAAAAGATGAGCCTATCGAAATTAAAAATCTCGTAGGTCACTTATCAAAAGTATTTTTGCAACTGCAAAACTTACTAATGCAAGCACCCACACGTATTGCTTGATCTGGAATTGTTAAAGAGCCTGGCGGCAGCGTTGCTGCTGTATGTCTGCCAGAAGAGGAGCGAATTATACGCAATTTTGGGTGGGGGTCAACACTAAATCAGAAGTATTTTAAAAATATGTGACAATGAGCCCTAAGCTATTGATTTTTATAGAAATCAATGTGCTAAAACTAGTTATTTATTGGGCTTTCGCGCAAAAACGGCAACAATCATCACCCCGCGCCATGCACGAACTTTGTTCAACTCGCGCATCGAGCAAACTTGATAGCAAAGCGATATCAAATTGGCATACCTCATTATGCTCTTGCGCCAAATCGTGGTAGACGCAATTGTGTGCTCGAATCACCCCTTCGCCGTTCTCGGATGATTCTATGCTGGCGGCATAACCAAGCTGTTGCATTAAAGCCACCGCGCCATCAAGACGATCACCAAACCTGTCGTCTCCACTAGGGACGGGGCGCATGTCGCTGGCAACCTGAACTCCCAGCTTTGTCAATGCGTCACTCGCACCCTCAGTTCCGACTTGAGCCTTTAGTAAGCTCATTAGCAAGCCGGCAAACCACGCGTACTGTTTTGGAAACAAGCTGATGCCTTGCTGCGTCAATATATAGCGATAGCCCGGGCGACCCTTGGTCTTGACCAACTCACCTCTAGTCACATAGCCACGTGGCTCAAGCGCTTGCAAGTGTTGATTTACCGCAGTGCGGGTCACATCCAAGCGCTTCACCAGCTCATCGACCGTTAAGCCTTGACGCCGCTCCATGAGCATGGTCAATAGCTCGCGCTGCCTTAGTCCAAAATTATTAATCATCTATGGATGATGCCGGTTCCACTAATAGCAATGCAAGCGCTAACCTCCTATTTTTCATTTATAACAGTTTTAACATATTTTACTTTATAATCTATTCTCAGCATTCTAAGCTTGCTCTCACTCTTTATTATTTTAGCTGTCGCGGCACTTGGCGATTTTTTCCTGACCTCGCTCCCTGTGCGCAAGAAACTGTCACCGATGCTCATTGTTTTTATTCATGCGGCAGTCGCTATTATCGACGTATTGTCACTGATCAATGCCTTATATCTATAAGGGTTGCTTTCAATGAAACTTGGCCAGCACCCACTGCATCCAGCAATCAGCCACTTCCCTATTGCATGCTGGTCGCTGGCCAGCCTTTGTGATGCACTCTATTATATGGGGAGGCAATAAGAGCTGGCTCGAGCGCCACGTTATCTATATTAAGTTGTGCTTAGCGTGCCTATTTAATAAGCTGGCTATGCAGACAACAAAACATTCACGAATCGGGATGGGAATCGAAAGCTGAGTTTGCATCAGCATGGTTTATCGCAAGATCTAGTGGCGCTGCAATGGGTTGAACCTTACTACTTACTAGCGCCTGGTTCGGCGCCGAGCTAGCCTACAAACATAATGTCGGCAGCAATCACAGAGACGTCAATACTGACTAAGCCGATTGCTTTAAGCTGACTTTGGCAAATTTGCGCTTGCCGACTTGGTAGACGTGATGACTCGCCAACGGAACCTCTTGCTTGGGGTCGTCGATACGTTCACCGTCGATCTTGACGGCATTCTGCTTGATCATACGCATAGCTTCTGAGGTGCTTGCTACCAAGCCTGCTTCTTTTAACAAGGCCGCTATCGACATAGCCTTATCACTAGACAAGACAAGCTCAGGTATGTCGTCAGGTATAGCGCCCCGCTTAAAACGCGTCTCGAAATCAACTAATGCCGAGTCAGCCGCCGCCTGATCATGGAAGCGTGCAACCATTTCTTGCGCCAAACTCACCTTTATGTTGCGTGGGTTTTCTTCGCCAGCGTCAGCCTTACGTTTTAGCTCCGCCACTTCATCACCCGACACCTCTGACAGTAGGTCAAAGTAATCCCACATCAACTCGTCAGAGACTGACATCAACTTGCCAAACATTTCATTTGGCGGCTCGTTGATGCCAATATGGTTACCTAATGACTTAGACATCTTTTGTACACCATCAAGCCCAACGAGTAATGGCATCGTAATGACTACCTGCTGTGACTGTCCCGCTTGCTTTTGCAGCTCGCGCCCGACCAGTAAGTTAAATTTCTGATCGGTACCGCCAAGCTCAACATCGGAGTCCAGCTCAACCGAGTCTTGTCCTTGGACCAAAGGATAAATAAATTCATGGATAGCAATAGGCTGGCCACCTTGGTAGCGTTTACTAAAATCGTCACGCTCAAGCATACGAGCAACCGTTTGCTTTGATGCCAACATAATCATGTCAGCAGCACTTTTTTTATCCATCCATTCTGAGTTAAAACGTATTTGTGTTTTTTCGGGATCCAACACCTTGAAGACCTGTTTGGTATAACTCTTGGCATTTTCCGCAACTTGCTCGCGCGTCAGCGGCTTACGCATCACGCTTTTACCGGTAGGGTCACCAATCATTCCCGTGAAATCGCCAATAAGAAACGTAACTTCGTGGCCCAGCTCCTGGAAATGTCTCAATTTTTGCAGCAAAACAGTGTGCCCCAGGTGCAAATCTGGTGCAGTCGGATCAAAACCCGCCTTAATGCGCAGCGGCCTATTCAGCTTGAGCTTTGCAACAAGCTCGTCACGCACCAATACTTCGGAAACTCCGCGTTCGATCAACTGCAGCGCATTATTCAAAGACATCTAGGATTACCAACTATGTATAAGGTTAAAAAGGACTTATCGTCGTAATTTATGGTCAATGGCTCAAAATGAGCATTTAATCACACTTTATTTCGGTAATAATACCGAAAATAGGCTTAAGAGCATTGACGCGTTAAAGGCATAAGGCTATTTTAACGCACGCGAGACGCTTACTGTTGGGGGACAGGACAATTTCTACAAATAAAACTAATCATCAATGGGTTGGCATTACTGCCGATAACCCTAACATGCTAAAACATCTTCCACATTGGTTATTGTTTACGGTCGGCGTTTGCGCGCTTGGCTTAGCCCTCGTGCTGTCACCCAATGACGCGGTAAGCCAAGGCGATAGCGCGCGCGACTACACTAGCTCCATCAGTATCCCCGGCCAAAGTGGTAACATCAAACTCGTATCGCTAACCTTGCCAACTCAAGCTGACGCTGAACTAACAGACAAACCACTCATTGAAAACAATACCCGTGAGGCGGATAGCGATATTGCACCTCCAGCCCCACCCACTGCAGTCACTACAACTAAAACGGTAATCGCTACAAACACTAACGATGATGCCGCACCACTTATCGTGGTCGCTAGCATTAGCCCCAATACTGCCGCAGTCGACACTGAGGTTGCTGTCGAGGCTACAGCCACCGCCAGCACTCATACGGCTGAAACAATCGAAGAAACATACAGTGACCTTAGCGCTTTAATCAATCCTAGCGCAACGCAAGAGTCCGAGCTAAAACCTGTTAAAGTTAAAAACGGTGATAGCTTAGCCTTAATTCTTGATCGTATGGGTGTTAGCCCACGTCAAGTCTACGATCTCGTTTCTGTTGGTGAAAAAACCGATCCGCTAACACGACTACATCCTGGTGATATCATTAATGTTGATATCAGCGACAAAGGGGAACTCAAACAACTTAAATACGAGCTAGACCACGAACGCACACTTGATGTTCGCAGTCAGCTCGGCCAGTTTGATGCCCTGATTATTTATCACGACTTAGAGCGTCGCGTTAAATCAAGCACAGGTGTCATCCAATCATCCTTGTTTCTCTCAGCCAAAAAAGCCGGCTTATCCACTAACCTGACCATGGAACTAGCTAGCATTTTTGGCTGGGATATTGATTTTGTTCTCGACATTCGTACTGGCGATCGTTTCACGGTACTGTACGAAGAAATATTTCGTGATGATGAAAAGGTTCGTGATGGCAACATCATCGCTGCTGAATTCATCAACCAAGGCAAATCACACCGCGCCTTCCGTTACACTGATGCGGGTAACCGAGCTGCTTATTACACCCCTGAAGGCAGAGCACTAAAATCAACCTTCCTACGCACACCTATTGAGTTTGCACGGGTTAGCTCTAAGTTTAATCTGGCGCGCAAGCACCCTGTACTCAATAGAATCCGTGCGCACAAAGGTGTCGACTATGCTGCGCCGACAGGTACGGCTATACGAGCAACTGCCAACGGTAAAGTTATTTTTCGTGGCACCAAAGGTGGCTACGGTAGCACCGTCGTGCTGCAACATGGCAGCAAGTACACCACTTTGTATGCGCATTTATCCAGCTTCAGAAAAGGCGTCACCTCTGGTAAAACAGTAAAACAAGGCAATGTAATTGGCTACGTTGGTAAAACCGGCTTAGCAACAGGTCCACACCTGCATTACGAGTTCCGAGTTAATGGTGTGCATCGCAATCCATTAACCGTTGAGCTGCCTAGTGCTGCGCCAATCAAAAAAGCCTATCTTGCAGACTTTCAAAATACGACACAGTCTTTAGTCGCACAGCTCAATGAGTTAAGCGAAACTGCTGTCGCTAGCGTCGACAATTAGCAACACCCAAAGTTAGCGCAACATCCTCCACTGCGGCATACTCTGCCCATGACAAACCCTTATTATATTGGTCTCATGTCAGGCACCAGTGTCGATGGCATCGACGCCGCTTTAGTAGACATCAATGATGGCAAGATAAAATGTTTAGCAACAAAATCTATTGCGTTTGATGCACCACTTAGAAATGCC
>NVRQ02000043.1 GCA_002400905.2 Gammaproteobacteria bacterium
ACCCGGTGATCGAACCGGTGGATAAGGATTGGGAGAAATTGCAGATGAGTTTTTCCTACACCTTTAAGAACCAGCCATACGAATTTCACAACGCCGGTCTCTGGCCCATGGTCACTGGTTTTTATGTGGCCGATCTGGCGGCGCGCGGCAAGCTCGAGGAGGCGCGGCGCTACCTGGATGGTATTCACCGCGCCAATGCTTTGGAGATGGAGGGTGCGCCGTGGAGCTTTCCAGAATATGTGCACGGGCGTAAGTTTACCGCTGGCGGTACTCGGCAACAGGGTTGGAGCGCCGCCGCCGCAGTGATCGGGCATCACGCTCTGGAAGGCGTGCCTCTGCTGCGGGGCCGACCATGACTCAGATACTGCTGTGCTGCGATCTTGACCGTACGCTGCTGCCTAACGGTAGTCAGGAAGAATCGCCCGGGGCACGACCATTGTTCAGGAGGCTGGCCAAACGCCAGGAACTCACCCTGGCCTATGTCAGCGGTCGCGATAAGGCGCTACTGCAGGAGGCCATTCACGACTACGATTTGCCGCTGCCTAACTACGCTGTCGGAGATGTGGGCACTACCATCTATGAGATCCATGACGATGAGTGGCATCCCTGGAAGGCCTGGGAAGAAGAGATTGCCCCGGACTGGGCGGGTCGCCGTCACGACGAGCTGTCTGCACTGTTTCAGGATATCGGCGCGCTGACCTTGCAGGAGCCGGAAAAGCAGAACACCTTCAAGCTGAGTTACTACGCCCCGATGGACATAGATCGCGATGCGCTGTTAGCGGAGATGGGCGCCCGTTTGAAGAGACTCGACGTGCGTGTCAGCTTGATCTGGAGCATCGATGAAGCCAGACACATCGGATTGCTCGACGTATTGCCCGAGCGCGCCACCAAGTACCACGCCATTTGCTTTCTCATGGCGCACAAAGATTTCAACCAAGCGAACACAGTGTTCGCTGGCGATAGTGGTAACGACCTGCCAGCGCTGACCTCGGGCCTACAAGCGGTGTTGGTGCGCAATGCTTGCCGAGAGGTGCATGACGAGGCCTTACACAGCGTACGCGAGAAGGGCATTGCACAACAACTATACATCGCGCGCGGCAATTTTTTGGACATGAACGGTAACTATGCCGCAGGCGTGCTGGAAGGTTTGGCGCACTTTAAACCCGAAGTGCTGCACTGGCTTTAATGCGGTTAAGGCTTATAAATTGTTAGCCTAGCCATATAATACAAATAGCTTGTCAGGGGCGCAGTTGTTCGAAATCGCTCTGCATCAGAGGAACACCATAATTGGCATTCTGCATACCCATAAAAATGGGTTGGGCGGGCGTAGAGCTCGCAACGGATTCGTTGTAACTGACGTTTTTAGGTAGCGTGTCAGTGCTGTTCCGTTAACTTGAAATATATCGCTGTTCAACGGGCGAAATACTTAGCAATTAGATTGTTTTGAGGCACTAGGGACATGAAAATCGATAATACTCCTCTGTCATTCCGGCGTAGGCCGGAATCCAGAATGTCGTTGAAACCACTGGATTCCGGCCTACGCCGGAATGACGGGAAAAAGTTAACGGGACAGCAATGATGTTGTTTGATGTTTTCAGGGTGTTTTCCCAGTGCCCTGCTGTAGTGGGGTAAAGCGCATTCCAATTGGTGGAGCATTAATTCGGCTAGTTTATGCTCGCGCTGCCATAAATGACTATCTTTTAGCCATTCATCACGCCATTCACGTTTATCCTGGTTACTCGTTTATACAGCTTGGTTGAAACATATGGTTATGTTTACATAAACCATTTTCGTTCGCTTAATATTTTGTATGTCATGAGTTTGATGGCATTATTGATAACAAACCAGATCAGTGCGTAAAGCCAGATCCATAAGGCGTATTGCCAACCAATCGCGGTGACAAAAATGAGCACTCGCTGCGGAGGCTACTGAAATACGGCAATGCCAGACACGTCCTGATTTATTCGGTAGTGGTTTGAACTGATAACTGTAAACCGGGTTTTCTGTATCGCTTCGCTGGTATAGATGCAGCGTAACGGCGCTAGCGTGCTTGGAATACAGGACGAAATTCCAGGCCTGTTGTGACGTGACAAAGCTGACACCCATTGGCCGCGGTGATCCTTCCAGTGCTTCTCAGTTGTTCATAGGGTTATTCCATGTGTCAGTTTTTGATCATAAAAACTAGGCTGTTACTGTGTTTTAATTATCATGTGATGATGAAGCTAACATTACCAAGTTGCTGTCACCCAGGTAGTAGCAGAACGTAGATATCTGGTTTAGAATTAACCAAACGTTGCTAACAAATAACAAAAAGGCCGCCGTGAAAAAAAAATATAACAGACCTGAAGTGCCGGAGCCTCCATCTCCAAATCAGCGTAAGGAATCGCTGCCCTGGCAAAAACCCAAGCCATCTGGAGAGGATCCTGAAGGCCCGGGCAAACTACAGGCTATTTTCAATAGCCCATCTTATGTGTCAGCGATCGAGGATACGGATTTCCTTTATGGCGAGGATGCGCGAGGTGTGCGCCTGCAACTGGACTATCTAAAACCGGATAGTCTGCTGAAAGAGCACGGCGTTCAACATACCATTGTTGTGTTTGGTAGCACACGCATTGTTGAGCCTGCCGCCGCACGAAAAAAGGTTGAGCAATCGCGTGATGCCTTGACTGCCAATCCGAATGATTGTGAATTACAACGAAGGCTTTTTGTCGCTGAACGTATTCTCGCCAAGAGCCATTATTACGACATCGCACGCGAGTTTTCCAGATTGGTGGCCAATGCCGGTGAAGGCCCCCAAGACTCGCGCTTGGTGGTGATGACCGGTGGTGGCCCTGGTGTGATGGAAGCCGCCAATCGTGGTGCTTATGATGCGGGTGCCAAGAATGTGGGTTTAAATATTATCTTGCCGCATGAACAGTATCCTAACCCTTATGTTACCCCTGATTTGTGTTTTCGTTTCCATTATTTTGCGCTGCGTAAGATGCATTTTATGATGCGTGCAAAGGCTTTGGTGGCTTTCCCTGGTGGTTATGGCACGTTTGATGAGTTGTTTGAAACGCTGACCTTGATTCAGACTCGAAAAATCAAACCAGTACCTGTGGTATTGGTTGGAGAACAGTATTGGCGCAAGGCGTTTGACATTGATTTTCTGCTTGAGGAAGGTGTGATTGATATCGAGGATCGGGACTTGTTCTGGTTTGCCGAGACGGCAGAGGATATCTGGGAAGGCCTGTTATATTGGTATGAACACAATGGTGAAAAATTGATTGAGGAGAAGCAATGAAACTATCCTTCCACGGTGCTGATCAAGGCGTTACAGGCTCCTGTCATCTGGTTGAATGTGCCGGCAAACAGGTCTTGATTGATTGCGGCATGTATCAGGGTGGTCACGAGATTGTCGAAGAAAATGTAGCGCCTTTTGGTTTTGATCCAGCAGAGATCGATTATCTGTTATTAACGCATGCCCATCTTGATCATTGCGGGCGCATACCCTTATTGGCGAAGCGCGGTTTCAAAGGCGAGGTGATCACCACGGCGGCATCGGTTGAACTGGCGCGACTGGTTATGCTGGATTCGGCTGGTCTACAGGAAGAAGAAGCCCGTTATCAGTTACGCAAGAACCGGCGTCACGGAGGAGCTCGTACTGATAAAGATATTGAGCCGCTCTACACCACGCTGGACGCGCTGAACAGCCTTGAGTTTTTTGGTCGCCACGCCAGCTATAATCAAGTCATTCAGGTGGCGCCAGGCATTCGTGCCACTTTTATCGATGCCGGACATATCCTGGGTTCTGCGAGTATTGTGCTGGAGCTTGAAGAAGAAGGGCGCCAACACCGTTTGTTATTTTCCGGTGACCTTGGCTACAGCGGGCGCGCGATACTGCGCGATCCGACGCCGCCCCCGCATGTCGATAGCGTCGTAATGGAAACCACTTACGGTGATCGTTTGCATAAGCAACTGCAACCCTCTATCGAAGAACTCTACGATGCGATTAATGAGACTGTCGGGCGGGGTGGTAATGTCATCATACCCACCTTTGCACTGGAGCGCGCTCAGGAAATACTTTACTACCTGCGTGAAGGAGTGAAGAGTAAGCGCATTAAACATTTTACTAACGTGTTTCTTGATTCTCCCATGGCGATTTCTGCCACGCAGATATTCGCGCGCCACCCTGAATGTTTTGATAGCGAAACTCTCAAGGTATCAGGCGACGGTAATGATCCGTTTAACTTTCCTGGTCTGCGCTTCACGCGAGAAACGGCCGAGTCCATGGCAATTAACCGGGTCACCGGTGGTGCAGTAATCATGGCCGGTTCCGGCATGTGTACCGGTGGTCGTGTACGGCATCATCTAAAGCACCATATCTGGCGCAAGGAAAGCAGTGTCATTTTTGTCGGTTATGCTGCTCAGGGCACCTTGGCCCGTAGAATTATCGATGGCGCAAAGCGGGTCTCTATTTATGGTGAAGAGATGCCGGTACGCGCCAGCATTTATACCATTGGTGGTTTTTCTGCGCACGCTGATCAAGCCGAACTGCTGGCCTGGCACGCGCAGACGGGTAAGCCCAAGACAACTTTTCTTGTTCATGGCGAAGAAGAAAGTATGCATGCTTTTGCTAAAGAATTGAGTAATACAGAAGTTAAGATGCCGATACTCAATCAATCGTTCGAACTCGCTGCTGTCCCGTTAACTTTTGGTGAATTCAGCTAGAAGGCATATTGATAAAAGACAGAGGGATAAACAGAAGCTTGGGAGACATGAACATCAAAAAAGAGTGTTGTCATCCCAAACGGCGTTTTGCCAATCCGGAATCCATGCCTTTCAATAGCT
>NVRQ02000044.1 GCA_002400905.2 Gammaproteobacteria bacterium
TTATGACAACAGACGCCATGACGTCGTCACGCCCCTATCTTATTCGGGCATTATACGAATGGATTAGTGAAAATGACTTGACGCCGTATGTGTTGGTTAATGCCGAGGCGCCATCGACAGTTGTGCCACAAGACTATGTTGAGAACGGTAAAATTGTATTGAATATCGGTGGTCAATCTGTGCAAGGCTTGAGCCTGGGCAATGAGGTGGTTGAGTTTAGTGCGCGCTTCTCTGGCCAAGCAATGCCTATTAATGTGCCGATTAGCGCGATATTGGCTATTTATGCTCGTGAGAATGGACAAGGCATGGTGTTTAATGAAGAAAGCGACATGACGCCACCCTCTTCACCCAGTCCGCCTAAACCAGCGAAGCCACATCTTAAGCTTGTAAAGTAGCTTGCTGATTGGCTTGATCTAATTATTTAGTCAAGATACTCGAATATCTTGACGACACGCTTCACACCTTTGATTTTGCTGGCACGTAGTGCGGCACGTTGACCTTCGTCACGTTCAAGAATGCCCATAAGAAAGACGGTGCCTTTTTCTGTTACCACTTTGACATGAATGGGGTTAAGGTCTTTTTCACTTGTGATAGCAGTTTTTACTTTGGTCGTAATCCAAGTATCATTTGAGCCTCGGCCGAATGATTTACGGTCGCCAACGGTGATTTCATTGTGAACACGCGATACTTTGTTGACCTTGCGAGCTATTGACGCGGCACGCTCGCGTAAATTTTCATTGGGTGTTTCGCCAGTTAAAAGCACGATATTATTATAGCTGGTACCACGCACACGAGCCGTTTCTTTTAGTCCTTCATCTTTGCCAAGCAGATCATTAATTTTGAATTCAATGGTCTGATCTTCGATGACGGTGCCGGGTGTGCGGCGTTCAATGGTTGCAGTGGTAACGGCTGCGGCAGCGCCGACAATAATAAGCGGCGCACATGCGTATTGACTGATAGTTAGTAAGACAACACACGTTGTGGTAATGATTTTTTTCATGGGCCGAATAGCTCCTTTGCGATAACGGTCTTTAAGTAATACAAACAGATGATGCGTATTTTAATTTATGCAGGCTTAATCAACTCTTAGAGACCTTTGCACGAAGCATCTTTTCCACTATGGCGGCGTTAAAAACAGTCTCATACCCCAAGGGTTCTTTTTAATACCCCCTTGAGGGGTACACGCAGAAATGCTCATTTACTCGTGTAAACTGCGCTTTTTCGACGATTTTTGCCTTACCCTAACGAAAAATCTACGTCGTGCAAAGGTCTCTCTTAATCAATGTCGGCATCGAAAGCATCTTTTATCCAGTCAATTTTAGCATTGTTATGGTGGGTATGTTTATCATCATTTTCGATTAGCACGACATCGAAACGCATGGCGATATCGTTATGCAGGCTGTGTTCTTGCGCGTAAGAGAGCGCAGTGCGTGCAATGCGTTGTTGTTTGCGCTGATCAATGCTGTCCGCAGCAGAGCCAAAATCACTACGGCTACGGTAGCGTACTTCGACAAAAACCAATGTTTTTTCATCGTCCATAATCAAGTCGATTTCACCCCAACGGCTACGGTAATTCTGCGTTTTAAGTTTTAAGCCGCGTGCTGTGAGGTAATGCATTGCCAAAGATTCGGCCTCGGCCCCTAGCTTAAGATGTTCGGCGCGCGGGTTCATCAGGGCGCAATCAAGGGTGTTATGGTTACGTCGGGCTCAGCGAGTCTTACTGGTGCGCCATTACTGATTTTTGCCCATGATAGCTGCCGACGCAGTCGCCTTTGATCATCCATGCTGAGTATCCCCGTTTGCCCTTGGTAGGAATAGTATTCGGACTGTTGTAATTCGTTGATATGGGGAATGAGTTTAAAAGCATCGGCTCCAAGAGCATACAGCCGCAGCAGATGTTGACTATTTTGTGGCCAGAGTTTGGTTATTTGTTGGCGAATTGTTGATGAATTGGGATCGATGGCCCATAGCGTATCGCAAAACATCACACCATTAATGTCACGATCCGCTTCGGTATCAATAACGCCGTTAAAAATATGTGAGCTGGCATAAACTGGAAGATTGCTTGCACGATGAAATTTAAGTTGTGGTTTTAATAGGCGGCCTTGGCGTGGGAACGCCGCTAGAAAAATAAAATCGGCGTCATGACGACGGCGTGGTTCAAAATGCAGCTCTAAGCCTAATTGCTGTTGTAGGCTACGCTTGCGTGTTTGACTGAGGTTAAGTTGTAGCATGCTGCGCAAGTCGCGTGAAAAATCGCTGTTGTTCGCATTATACTGCCTGTTTTCAACGATAATACCGCCAAGCGATTGCCAGTGATCGGCAAAAGCAGTTTGCATGCGTTCACCCCAATCGCCCTCAGGTGTCAAGGTGATGGCTTGTGCATGGTCATCCTGCCATGCGCGTTCAGCAACTTGGCGTGCTTCATCTTCGGGTGATAGGCCAAATTGAAAAACTAAATCATGAGGCTGGCCGCCATCACTAAGGTAATTTAGTGCTAGTAAGGGTGTGGACAGGTCGCTGCGAAATGCCAATGAGTCGATTGCATTTTTACTCAGTGGTCCAATAATAAACTCGGCACCATTACTGACGGCATTTTGATATACAGTGTAGACGTCATCGCGTACCTGTCCGTCGGCGTTGGTGACATCGTAGACACGTATGCTCGGTGTGGCATGGTGATCGCTTTGATAATAGGCCGCTAAAAAACCATCGCGTATGGCCTTTGCTGCGTTGGATAGGGGGCCTTGTAATGGCAGTAATAGTGCAATGCTTGATGGTTGATAGGCTTCGTAGTTTTGTCGTGCCAATACGCTATCAACGATGAGTTGGTCGGCTGGGTGTGAGGGGAAAAATTGTAGCCATTCGTTAATGCTGCGACTGGCTTGTTGCGCAGGACGTTTGGCAATAATTGCCAGTTGCAGCCAGCCTAATATATCATTGTTAAATGCGTTGGCTTGGGCAACCTCCAAGGTTTCTAGTGTTGTTGATTGCAGTAATTGCCACAGTCTTTGTTGGTTGAACAGTTGTGATTGTTGATCGTCAAGCAATGTATCAAGCGCGATATGCGATAGCGCTGCATCAATAGGCTGGTTTAGCGCATTGGCAGTGGTGATGCGTAATTTGTGAATTTTTTGTCGTGTTGCGGTATCGGTTTGCTCTGGAATATCGAAATTAAGTGCGATTTGCGCACGATCAAAATCGTGTTTTTCCACAGCGAGCTCTGCAACCAATATTTGTCGTTGCAGTAGTTGCAGCGTAGTGAGGTTGTTGATGTTAAGCTCGGCGAGGAGTTCTACGCTCGCGTCACTCTGGCCAGCTTTAAAATAGCTTTGTGCGGCTTTGAGTAGCCATTCAAATTTAATCCCTTCATCTGCGCTAGCAGTAGAGAGTTGTCGATAGAATTCAGCAGCCTTGCTGTAATTACCCGCTTGCTCTGCACTAAAGGCTTGCCGTTCTAGTGGGTTTGATGGGCTGTCGGGTTTTGTTGACGTACCTGTGCAGGCGCTGAGAAAAATGGCGATAAGCAGTGCGCAGCATTTACGATGAAATGGTGTTTGTCTAAAAAAACTACCATTTGGTTTAGATTGGAATTGGTGGAGCTTTGTTGGTTCGTGCACACTGGTTCCTATTACTTAAGTGCTATGCGTGTAATCACGTTAGCTTGCAGGGGGTTAGAGTGTCAATTGCTGACGGCACCTTATATGTGGTTGCCACACCAATCGGTAATCTTGATGATATCAGTACTCGCGCTTTACAGGTGCTGAATGAAGTCGATGTTATTGCTTGCGAAGATACGCGTCATAGCGCGCGTCTACTTCAGCACTTTGGTATTACGACAAAAACGATCGTTTGTCATGACCACAATGAGCGAAATGCTAGTGCTGGAATAGTCGCGTTATTGAGTGAGGGCAAATCGGTTGCGCTGGTCTCGGATGCAGGCACACCTTTGATTAGTGACCCTGGGTATATCTTGCTGCGTGAGGTGCATCGTGCGGGATTGAGTGTGTCTCCGGTGCCGGGTGCAAGTGCATTGGTTGCGGCATTAAGTGTTGCGGGTTTAGCAACGGATCGCTTTGTTTTTGAAGGTTTTTTGCCTGCTAAGACCGCTGCACGCAAAGAACGCTTAAAGCAACTCATGGATGAAACAAGAACCTTGATTTTTTACGAGTCATCGCACCGTATTGTAGCAAGCCTGAGTGATTTTATTGATGTGTTGGGTGCCGATCGCGAGGCAACTATGGCTCGTGAAATCAGCAAAAAGTTTGAGACGATCCGCACAGATAATATGGCTGGTTTAAACGCTTTTGTTGTGGCAGATACGAACCAACAAAAAGGTGAGTTTGTACTGGTTGTGGCGGGAGCAAAGCCGACCACTGATACGGAGAATGCTGAGCGTGTTTTGGCGGTATTGTTGGCAGAGCTATCGGTTAAGCAGGCAGCAGTTTTGACAAGCAAAATAACCGGCGTCAACAAAAATGAGCTTTATCAGGCAGCGTTAGCTATGCGTGATTCTTGCGGCAATTAAAGGTAGATTGATTTTGATATAAGCTGAAGTAATATGCCGCTGACTGCATGGAGACCTTGTCAGATGTTGGCTGAGCGCTTAAGCTGGCCGCGGAAGTCAGCTAGGCAATCGCTGTATCGCTTGCGGTATGGAGGAAAGTCCGGGCTCCATAGGGCGGGATGCCAGGTAACACCTGGGCGGCGTGAGCCGACGGAAAGTGCCGCAGAAAATATACCGCCATCACTGCTTGCAGCGATGGTAAGGGTGAAATGGTGCGGTAAGAGCGCACCGCGCTGCTGGTAACAGCAGTGGCAGGGTAAACCCCATCCGGAGCAAGACCAAATAGGGGGACATTGGTGTGGCCCGCACTGTTCCCGGGTAGGTTGCTAGAGGTGCGTGGTGACGCGTATCGCAGAGAAATGATTGCCCACGACAGAACCCGGCTTATCGGCTGACTTCCACCTTTCTTTTCGCTATTATTTTCTTGTCTGCCCCACGCTAAGTCTTTGATTCTTCGTGGCGCCTTTGCGCGTCCAAAAACCTGCTTTTTACCTCCTTCTTAAAAACCTGTAAAACCTGTAACTACGCCACTTGACAGCGACATCCATAGGTATATAGTGGCTGAGATGTGGGAAATTGTGGGAAATTGTGGGAAAAATGTGAGGGTTGCGCAATGTTTTACGGCGTGACCCACATCAATCTCGACACCAAGGCGCGTTTGGCAATGCCTACGCGTTACCGCTCCTTGCTTGAACAGCATTGCTCCAGCCAGGTTTGTATTACGGCTGCGGTAAATGATCGCTGTTTGCTGGTTTATCCGCAACCCGAATGGGAAAAGCTGTCGCGCAAATTATCGGCTATGCCAACGGTTTTTGATGATACCGCACGTAAAGTTGGCCGCAGATTGATGGGGTATGCGGAAGAACGTCAGCTAGATGGTCAAGGACGTATTTTGCTGACCGCTGGGCAAAAAGAATATGCCGGCATTAGTAAAAATATTGTGCTAGCGGGTCAAGGCAATAAATTTGAAATTTGGGATGAGGAAAGCTGGAGCGCAGCAGAGCAAGAGTCATTGTCCAGCGATCTATCGGCAATTGATCCTGAAAAATTGCCTGATTATTTAAAAAACTTGTAATGACAGATTTGGCGGCGGCTGGGCATTACCCGGTTATGCTTGTTGAAGCGATAGAGGGCTTGGCAATCAAAGCAGATGGCACATACATCGATGCGACTTATGGTCGCGGTGGTCACAGTCAAGCGATTTTGTCGCAGCTAGGCCCCGATGGGCGTTTGCTGGCTTTTGATCGTGATGTTGAAGCCGTTGCCGATGCGCGCCAACGCCTGGCGGGTGACCCCCGTTTCGAAATTGTTCATTCTGCTTTTGGCAATGTGCAAGAGGTGGTTAGTCAGCAAGGCTTGCTACGTAGGGTCGACGGTTTACTTTGTGATCTTGGTGTTTCATCCCCGCAAATTGATAACGCCGAACGTGGGTTTAGTTTTCGCAGTGATGGTCCTCTCGATATGCGTATGGATCAAAGTCAGGGGCAAAGCGCTGCTCAATGGCTGCAAGTTGCTGAAGAGAGTGAAATTTCTCAGGTTTTGCATGAGTTGGGGGAAGAACGTTATTCGCGCCGAATAGCGCGTGCCATTGTTGCGCAACGTGAAGAATCACCGCTGATGACTACGACTCAATTGCGTGAGCTGATTATTCAGGCATCGCCGCGGCAGGAGCGCCATAAAGATCCCGCGACACGTAGTTTTCAAGCGTTGCGCATTCAGGTTAATGATGAGTTGGGTGAGGTGAAGCGTTTACTGGAGCACGCCTTGTCAGTGTTGGCGCCGGCGGGTCGCTTGGTGGTCATTAGCTTTCACTCTTTGGAGGACCGCATTGTTAAACGTTTTATGCGTAAATATTCGCGCCAAGTGGATAGTTTTCCAAGTGATATTCCTTTTGCTGCGCCGGCGGTACCAAACCAACTTAAGTTAATTGGCAAGGCGTGTAGCGCGAGTCAATGCGAGTTAGCTGAAAACCCGCGATCACGCAGCGCCATGCTGCGTATTGCTGAGCGCTGCCCATGCTGATCCGCGATCACATCGCTGTCATTGTCATCGCATTGCTTGTCATGGTGAGCGCTATCGCTATTGTTTTAAGTCAGCACCACAGTCGCGGCTTAATCACTGAGCTGCAAGGGTTATATGTCGAACGCGATTGGCTTGATACAGAATGGGGACAGCTCCTCCTAGAACAAAGTACTTGGGCAACGCCCAGTCGGATCGAACATTTTGCGGGAAATAAGCTCAACATGAGCGTGCCAAGTCATGATAATTTTGTGGTGCTAGTGCATGAGTAAGAAGGCCAATGCAGCACCTTATTCATGGCGACGTTACCCTGTCATGTTTGCTTTGTTTGCTGTTATGGCAGTGCTGGGGTGGCGCGCTGTTGATCTGCATGTGTTTGAGCGCGAATTTTTACAGGCTCAGGCTGATGCCCGTCACATACGTACGGTTCCATTATCTGCGCATCGCGGCATTATTTCTGATCGCCGTGGTCGGCCGTTGGCAGTGAGTACGCCGGTCGATTCGATTATTGCGAACCCTAAACAATTGCTTGCTGAGGTTGAAGATTTTTTGCCCTTGGCAAAAGCCTTGGGTATCAAGTCAAAGCGCTTACGTAAAATACTTGAGCAAAATAGTGAGCGCGAATTTTTCTACTTGCGTCGACATGTTAATCCCGCTGATGCGCAAAAGGTGGCGGAGCTTAATATGCCTGGTGTTGATTTGCAGCGTGAATATAAACGCTATTATCCTGATGCGGAAGTTGCTGCGCATGTGCTTGGCTTTACCGATATCGACGATGTTGGCCAAGAAGGGCTTGAACGTGCTTACGATGATTGGTTGCAAGGTCGGTCAGGTAAAAAGCGCGTACTTAAGGACCGCTACGGTCGTGTAGTAGAGGATCTTGGTTATATTTCTGAGCCGCAAGCCGGTAATGACTTGCAGCTGAGCATTGATCGCCGTTTACAGTATCTTGCTTATCGTGAATTAAAGCGTGCGGTTAAGAAACATAAAGCGCGTTCAGGCTCTGTGGTAATGTTGGATGCGCGCACGGGTGAAGTGTTGGCGATGGTTAATCAGCCTGCATTTAATCCGAATGATCGTAGCAGCATGCGTGGTGATTGGTACCGTAATCGTGCCGTTACTGATGTCTTTGAGCCAGGCTCAACGCTTAAGCCTTTTACTGTGGCCGCTGCATTGGAGTCAGGACTATTTAAAGTCGAGTCAAAAATAGATACGACCCCAGGTTATTGGCGCGTTGGTGCTAATACCATACGAGATCATAGAAATTATGGTGTGATCGACCTTCCTACCCTAATTCAGAAGTCCAGTAATGTTGGCGCAAGCAAATTGGCGCTGGCCATTAGCGCAGAGCAGCTATGGAGCACGCTTGACGCCTTTGGTTTTGGTGAGGTGAGTGGAAGTGGCTTACAGGGTGAGTCAGCGGGTGTTTTGGGAGAGCCATGGCGCTGGCGTGATATTGAGCGTGCAACGATTGCTTATGGTTATGGCGTTTCGGTAACGCCGTTGCAACTTGCGCGCGCGTACAGTGCGCTTGCTGATGATGGGATGCTAAAGCAAGTTAGTTTTATAAAGCTTGATGAGGCGCCAATCGGAAAGCGTGTTTTGTCTTCGAAAACAGTATCGGATGTGCGAGACATGTTAAGTAAGGTAGTGTTGCCGGGCGGTACGGGCACCTTGGCTGCGGTGCCCGGTTATCAGGTGGCAGGTAAGACAGGCACAATAAAAAAAGTGGTTAACGGCAGTTACGGCAGCGATGCGTATTTATCTGTTTTTGCTGGCATGGCGCCAGCCAATGATCCGCGTTTGGTCACTGTTGTTTTGATCGAGGAACCTAAGGGCGGCGAATACTACGGCGGTATAGTTGCTGCGCCGGTATTCAGTGCGGTGACTGAAGGTGCTTTGCGACTGCTTGGTATTGTCCCAGACAGCGTTACAACAGTTGCGCAGGTTGCCGACTGATGGCTGTTATGACACTGCATGCATTGCTCGATGGCATTGCCGTAGTTGCTAATGGCGATGATCGATCAATAGTTGGTTTGAGTGATGACAGTCGCAATGTGGGCCGAGGCCAAGTATTTTTGGCTTATCCAGGATATTGCAGCGATGGTCGTGATTATATTGATGCTGCGATTTCGGCTGGCGCTATTGCAGTGGTTTATGACAGCAAGAATTTTGATCCGTTATCAGTTTCCAGCCCAGTACCCATGGTCGCCATTGACGCGCTGCAATCGCAGGTTGGCAGTATCGCAGCGCGATTTTTTAGATACCCGTCAAAAGATATGAATATTTACGCGGTGACGGGCACCAATGGCAAGACATCAGTGAGCCACTTTTTGGCGCAAGCACTCCATGGTGTGCGACCTGTTGGCGTGATGGGTACGTTGGGCAATGGTTTGTGGGGCAGTTTGGCAGGTTCCCCATTAACGACGCAGTCTGCTTTGAATGTGCAAAAAATGTTGATGCAAATGCGCGCAGACGGTGTTGCCGATGTGGTGGTGGAAGCTTCTTCGCATGGCTTGGCGCAGAATAGATTGTCTGCGACTCAAGTGAATACTGCAATTTTTACCAATTTAAGCCAAGACCACCTTGATTACCATCACACTATGGCAAATTACGCGGCGGCTAAGCGCCGGTTGTTTGAGGTGGAGGGGCTTAAGCATGCGGTGATCAATGTTTATGATGCTTATGGTGCTCAAGTTGCCAACAGCTTGCCGGCCAATGTTGAGCTGTATAGCTATGGGCTTGGCGGCATGGGTGGCAGTGAATCAGTCAAGCCAATGGTTCGTGGTTGTATCAAGAAATCAAGTCTCAGCGGCATAGAAATCGATATTGAAAGCCCTCATGGTAATGCGACGTTAGCAAGCTCGATACTTGGGGGTTTTAACGCAGAAAATTTGTTAGCTGTATTGGCGGCGATGTTAGCGAATGGGGTTGATTTTACTGAGGCCTTAGAAAAGTTATCGCTAACGCATCCGGTTGTTGGTCGCATGGAGCGTTTTACTAAGGAAGGGCATGCGCAAGTGTTTGTTGATTATGCGCACACTCCTGCTGCCTTAGATCTTGCGCTGGCTGAAATTAAAAGGTGTTGTCATGGCAGGGTTTACGTAGTTTTCGGTTGTGGTGGTGAGCGTGATAAGACTAAGCGTGCGCAAATGGGTGAGATTGCCCAAAAATATGCGGACGTTGTTGTGGTGACGGATGACAATCCACGTAATGAGTCTGCACAAGCTATCGTCGACGACATTCTTTTGGGCGTAACTGCTGATGATAGCGTTCATGTTGTGCGAGATAGAGCGAAAGCAATCTTATTTTGTCTTGAGCAAGCAAAAAAAGAAGATGTGGTGCTGATTGCTGGCAAGGGGCATGAGGACTATCAGTTAATAGGGAATGAGCGTTTGGCGTTTAGTGACCGTGAGCTTGTGCGTGAATTCATGGCGCAGGCGGCTTGAATGATTGCTATGAGTTTGAATGAAGCCATGACAATTATCGACAACGCAGAGTGTGGCGCTGAGGTAATTTTTTCAGGCGTCAGCATCGACAGCCGAAGTCTTGTGCCAGGTGAATTGTTCGTGGCAATAGAAGGCCCGAGTTTTGATGGGCATGATTTTGTCGAGGCAGCGCATCAGCGCGGTGCGGCGGCGGCGATGGTGAGCAAAGCGGTGAATTCATCGATACCATTATTACGGGTTGGCGATACGCGAAAAGCTTTGTCAGGCCTGTCTAAGGGCTGGCGACAACGTTATAAAGCACCGCTGATTGCTATCACTGGCAGCAACGGTAAAACAACGGTAAAAGAAATGTTGGCCTCGATATTAGGTCAGTATCATCGTGTATTGGTGACGAAAGATAATTTTAATAATGATCTGGGTGTGCCTTTAACCCTGCTGGGCTTATCTGATAAAGATGATTATGCCGTAGTTGAGTTAGGCGCGAATCACGTTTCTGAGATAGAGGGCCTGAGTTTATTAGTTGAGCCAGATGTTGCTTTGATTACTAATATTGGTGTCGCACATCTCGAAGGTTTTGGCAGCATAGAAAATATTGCTAAAGCGAAGTCGGAAATATTCCATGGCTTAAAAGAAAATGGCGTGGCGGTGTTAAATCATGATGATCATTATTACGATTATCTTGTAGAGCGGGCCGCTGGTTACCGTAAGCTAAGTTTTGGGTGTAACGAACTTGCTGATGTGCGCGTACTAGACGAGACGTTGACGTGTTCTTTGGAAGAAAATGAATGGCGAACGTGTTTTGATGTGGCAAGCCCTCAAGGTGTAGTAAGCATTCAATTGGCATTGGCAGGGCGTCACAATGTGCAGAATGCGTTGGCAGCAATAGCTGTGGCCTGCGCAGTAGAAATTCCACTGGTGGATATCGCTAGCGGATTAGCATTGATGTCGCCGGTGTCAGGGCGCATGCAAGTTAGAAAGGGCATCGGCGAATGGTCGGTTATCGATGATACGTACAATGCCAACCCCGTTTCATTGGATGCCGCGATTGCAATGCTGGCAACATTGTCAGGAGCAAAAATAGTTGTGCTGGGTGATATGGCAGAGCTGGGTGATGACGCAGTCGCACTGCACGAGCATGCTGGGCGCATCGCTCGCGAGTATGGTGTTAATAAGTTTTATGGTGTTGGTGTGCTAAGTGCTCATGCCGTGAAGGCATTTGGTGAAGGCGCAAAACATTATTCTAGTCAGCTTGAGCTGATTAATGATTTGATCACCGATTTGCATAGTGTGTGTACGTGTCAGGCAAATACCATTTTGGTTAAAGGTTCTCGCAGCGCAGGAATGGAGCGTGTTGTTGGGGCCTTGGTCGCGGACACTGTCAACCCATCAAGCATGGCTGGCGTGAGGTAGGCGAGGCGGCTATGTTGCTCTACTTAACCGAATATTTAGCTGAGTTTTATCGCCCCTTTGGCGTTTTTCAGTATTTGACCTTGCGTAGTGTGATGGCAGTACTGACTGCCTTGGTGATTTCGTTCGTATTCGGCCCCTACGTCATTAGGAAACTGTCTTATCAATCCGCTGGTCAGCCAATTCGTGACGATGGTCCAGAAACACATTTAGTTAAAGCGGGAACGCCAACAATGGGCGGTACGCTTATTTTGATTGCGGTCATTTTCAGCACCTTGTTATGGGGAGACCTGGAGAACCGTCAGTTGTGGGTGGTCGTGCTGGTTACGGCCGCATTTGGGGTTATTGGTTTTATCGATGATTATAAGAAAGTCATTCTAGGTAACAGTAAGGGGCTTTCAGCTAAAGCTAAATATTTGTGGCAATCCATTGTAGCGTTATTGGCGGCGCTGGTATTGTTTTATAACGCAAGCCATGCAGCTGAGACTGAGCTCATTGTGCCATTTTTTAAAGACGTTGCGATGCCGCTTGGTTGGGGTTTTGTTGTTCTCACTTATTTTGTCATTGTCGGTAGCAGTAACGCGGTAAACCTAACGGATGGTCTGGATGGGCTTGCCATCTTGCCAACGGTTTTAGTGGCGGCAGCGCTGGGTATTTTTGCTTACATTATTGGCAATATAAATTTCTCTAATTATCTTGGTTATCCCTATATCCCTGGCGTTGGCGAGCTGACAGTTTTTTGCGGTGCTTTGATTGGCGCTGGCCTTGGCTTTCTTTGGTTTAATACGTATCCCGCGCAAGTTTTTATGGGTGACGTGGGAGCACTTGCACTCGGCGCGGCACTGGGTGTGGTTGCTGTTATCTCGCGGCAAGAATTGGTTTTTCTGATTATGGGTGGCGTCTTCGTCATCGAGACTGTTTCGGTTATTTTGCAAGTGGCATCATTCAAATTGACGGGCAAACGTATTTTTCGCATGGCGCCGTTGCATCACCATTTTGAATTAAAAGGTTGGGCGGAACCCAAGGTAATCGTGCGGTTCTGGATTGTTACGGTAATTCTCGTTCTCGTCGGTTTGTCGACGTTAAAGTTGCGGTGAGTTTATGCAATCAATGTCGAAGTATCGAGAAGATGTCCAGGATTACGCTGGGGAAGCAGCAGCGATGATTGCTTCAAAGAATAGCGCCTCCTCGTTGTCTCTAGTGGTTGGCCTAGGCATTAGCGGATGGTCATGCGTAAGGTTTTTGATGGCTAAAGGCAATGCCGTCGCGGTTACAGACAGTCGCGATATTGCACCTTACAGTGCAGAGTTATGCCAGCAATACCCTGAAATTGTGTGTTCTCTTGGTGGTTTTGATCGCGCATTGTTTGATGCGGCGGATGAAATAATAGTGAGTCCAGGTATTGCGTTAGATACTCCTGAGATACAAGCCGCACGTGATTCAGGCAAACGTATTATTGGCGATATCGAATTATTTAGTCGGTACGCAACTGCGCCGGTCGTCGCGATTACCGGGTCTAACGGTAAGAGTACTGTTACGACTTTATTGGGAGCGATGGCGAAGGCAAGTGATACGAAAGTAGCAGTTGGCGGCAATATCGGTACGCCTGCATTGGATTTACTTGATAGTGATGTCGAGCTATATGTATTGGAATTATCAAGTTTTCAACTTGATTTAATATCGTCACTGTCTACAGAGACCGCAGTTGTTTTAAATGTTAGCGCCGATCACCTGGATAGGCATGCCTCTATGCAGGCTTATGCTGAAACCAAATTTAAAGTATACGAAAATTGCACGTATCCAGTTGTTGATAATGGTTTTATTGCTAGCGCTCAGCAGTTGCTCCCCGTGATGTCGCAAACTCTATTGGAAAATGCCATTAATTATTCTTTAGCTGCTCCAGTGTTTGATTCAGACTTTGGCGTGCGTGAAGTGAAGGGCGAAAAATATCTCGCACACGGGCGGCGGAATTTACTCTGTGTTTCTGAGCTAGCAATTAAGGGTGATCACAATATATTGAATGGGTTAGCAGCGCTAGCAATGGGCTCTACTTTAGGGTTTCCTGAGTCGGCAATGTTAGGTGTTTTAAAAATATTCTCTGGTTTGCCGCACCGCTGCCAATTGGTGTCGGTTGTAAACGGCAGACGTTTCATTAATGATTCGAAAGGTACAAATGTAGGCGCCGCTATTGCTGCGATTAAATCTATTGATGCACCGATTGTCTTGATCGCTGGTGGTGACGCAAAGGGTGCAGATTTATCTCCATTGGGTGACGCGATAAGAGGCAAGGTTAAGGCAGTAATCACCTTAGGTAAGGCAGCAGAAAATATTGAATCGTTGCTGCAAGGTGTGGTGAACACTCAGCGTGCTGTGGATATGGTTGAGGCAGTCAGGCACGCAGTTAATTTCGCTGATAGCGGTGACACAGTGTTGTTATCCCCGGCTTGTTCGAGTCTAGATATGTTTGCTAATTACGAGGCGCGAGGCAATGCATTTGCCGATGCGGTACGAGGGTTGCAGGGATGAGCGCAGCCACGCAAACGCGGCGTTATGTTAAAGGTGGGCCTGGGCAAGGAACTAACATTTTTGCATCGAGTCTTGACCTATCATTGTTGGCATCGATGGCTGTCATTATTGGTTTAGGCTTGGTTATGGTGGCTTCGGCGTCGTTAAGTATTGCTGAGCACCAGACAGGTAATGCCTATTATTTTTTGATTCGACAGCTTAGCCTGTTGGCTGTAGCGTTGGTGGTTGCCTACGTTTGTTTTCAAATTCCGATGTCGATTTGGCAACGTATTGCTCCGTGGTTATTGGTTGCAGCGTTTATCTCGCTTGTTTTGGTTTTGGTTCCAGGTATCGGTGTCACCGTAAATGGCGCTAGGCGTTGGATAGATTTGGTCGTGTTGCGTTTACAGCCTTCGGAATTTGCCAAGCTGGCATTTTTAATTTATCTGGCTGGTTATCTGCAACATCATCAAAAACAGCTTGGTGATGTGATGCTAGGCTTTATTCGGCCAATGGTAATCTTTGTCGCGTTCGCTTTTTTATTATTGCTGGAGCCTGATTTTGGCTCGGTTGTTGTGTTGGCTATTTCGGTATTTGGTCTAATGTTTTTGGCGGGTGTAAAGCTGTATCAATTTCTCGTGTTGATACTGATTGGTGGCGCCAGTCTGGGTGCGTTGGCGGTTTACTCTCCGTATCGATTGGCACGGTTAACGTCATTCCTGGATCCATGGCAAGACCCATTTGATAGTGGTTTTCAGTTGGTCCAAGCGTTGATTGCTTTTGGCCGCGGTGGCTGGTTTGGCGTCGGTTTAGGTGGTGGCGTTCAAAAGCTATCATTTTTACCTGAGGCGCATACTGATTTTCTGTTTTCAGTTATGGCCGAAGAGCTTGGTCTGGTTTCGGTATTAATTGTTATTGGTCTATTTGGCTATATCGTATTGCGTAGCTTTCGCATTGCCTACCGATGCCAATTATTGGCTATGCCGTTTGTTGCCTATCTCACTTACGGTATCGCTTTAATGCTCGGTATGCAGGCGTTCATTAATATGGGCGTCAACATGGGAGTGTTGCCGACGAAAGGTTTAACGCTGCCACTGATGAGCTATGGCGGATCCAGTATTTTAGTGACGTGTGTTTGTTGTGCTTTATTGCTGCGTGCTGATTATGAAATGCGGCAAAAAAGTAAAAAAGTAAGGCAGCGAGCATGGTGACGCGCGTGATGATTATGGCGGGCGGAACAGGTGGGCATGTCTATCCTGGGCTTGCGGTTGCGGATGAATTGATGGCGCGTGGTGCCGAAGTGATTTGGTTGGGAACGAGAGAAGGTATTGAATCTCGTTTAGTGCCCGCTGCAGGTATTCCTGTGGCATGGATATCGATTTCCGGTTTGCGCGGGAAGTCTCTGGTGAAACGGATTCTCTCCCCGTTTCGCCTTGCCCTGGCGGTGATACAAGCAGCAGTTGCGTTGCTTCGTTATCGTCCGATGGCCGTTCTGGGTATGGGTGGATTTGTCTCAGGACCAGGCGGCCTCGTCACGTGGTTGTTGCGTAAGCCTCTTTTAGTGCATGAGCAAAATGCGGTGGTAGGAATGACTAACCGTATATTGGCACCGATGGCAAAACGTATATTTGAAGCTTTTCCGGGCAGCTTCCCGCGCCGTTATCATGCAGTATCGGTTGGTAATCCTGTTCGATCTGATATTTGTCAGATCGAGGCGCCTGCCAGCCGTTTTGCCGATAGGGTAGGGCCTTTGCGTTTATTGGTTGTTGGTGGCAGTTTAGGCGCGCAGGCCTTCAATAAAATCGTACCAGAGTTGCTAACACAGTTTTCGATATCAGATAGGCCTGTGGTTAGGCACCAGACGGGTGAACGTAATTTCGCTGAAGCCTTAGCCCGCTATAGTGAATTTAAGATTGAAGCTGATGTGTCGGCCTTTTTTGAGGACATTTCTGAGTCATACGCTTGGGCTGATTTGGTGTTATGTCGTGCAGGCGCCTTAACGGTTTCAGAGATTGCTGCAGCGGGTCTGCCTGCAGTGTTTGTTCCGTATCCTTATGCGGTTGATGATCATCAAACGCACAATGCGCAGTATTTGGTTGATCACGGTGCTGCCCATTTAATGAGTGAAAGCAATTTAACTGTTGCGGCGCTTAAGGCGACAATCGATCAATTTGTTGCGGATGCGAAAGACAGGCGTGAAAAGTTACGTGATATGGCAATGAAAGCACGACAACTGGCATTGCCGCAATCTGCAAAACAAGTCGCCGATGCATTTCTTGAGGAGGCTCTGCGTGGTTGAGGCGATGTCTCCTAAGCTTGAGTATGCGGTATCGCCGCCGGCCATGGGGCGCATTAGACATATGCACTTTGTCGGTATTGGTGGAGCCGGTATGGGCGGTATTGCTGAACTTGTGCATAACCTTGGCTATCAAGTGACAGGCTCTGATGTATCGGTTAACAGTATGGTGCAGCGCTTATCAGGTTTAGGTATACAGGTTCAGCAAGGGCATGATTCAGTCTACGCTAAGGGTTGCGATGTCATTATTGTATCGTCAGCGGTGAGTGCTGATAACCCAGAGCTAATTTACGCGCATGAGCAGCACATTCCAATTGTACCGCGTGCTGAAATGTTAGCAGAGCTGATGCGTTTTCGTTACGGCATCGCTATCGCTGGTACGCATGGTAAAACCAGCACCACTAGTTTGATTGCTAGTGTGTTGGCAAAAGCAGGGCTGGATCCGACTTTCGTGATTGGGGGCAAGCTAAATAGCATTGGTGCCAATGCGCAGTTAGGGAGTGGACGTTATTTGGTCGCTGAAGCAGATGAAAGCGACGCGTCTTTTTTGCATTTGCAACCGATGATGGCGGTACTAACCAATATTGATCATGATCATATGTCGACTTATGGTAATGACTTCTCTCGTTTACGCGATACCTTTGTTGAGTTTCTTCATCATCTACCCTTTTATGGTCTCGCTGTTGTGTGTATTGATGATCCGGAGATACGTGGAATTTTGGACAACATACAGCGTCCTGTTCTGACTTATGGCTTTGACGATGAGGCGCAGGTTAGGGCGAGTGAATTACGCCAAGAAGGCAATACCACTTATTTTAAGGTTGCCTTACCCTCAGCGACAGATTTGCTTGATATTCGGCTGAATATGGCGGGTAAGCATAATGTGCTCAACGCATTGGCTGCTTTGGCTGTTGCCTACGAGCTAGGCGTATCCCTCGATGTGATGCAAGAGGCGTTGTCTACTTTTCAAGGGGTGGCTCGTCGTTTACAACAATATGGACTGATTGAGGTTGGCAATAAGAGCGTGTTGATGATGGATGACTATGCGCATCATCCGACTGAGCTTCGTGCCAGCATTGATGCGGTTAAGCAGGGATGGCCTGAAAAACGATTAGTGTTAGTGTTTCAGCCGCATCGCTACAGTCGAACACATGATTTGTTTGATGATTTCGTGCGTGCTCTTGCCGATGTAGAGGTGTTGCTATTGCTCGAAGTTTATCCTGCTGACGAAGTACCAATTAGTGGCGCGGACAGTATCGATCTTTGTCGCAGCATTCGTGCGCGCGGCAGTGTTGATCCAATGTTGGTTAAAAATAGGGATGAGCTGGTCGCGACGCTTAAGAATGTATTGGCAGATAACGACCTTATTTTAACTCTAGGTGCTGGCGATATTGGACAGATGGCAGCTGAGCTGCCGCGTTGTCTCAAGGAATGTTCTGCATGATGAAAATGACGCATAAGCAGACTCTTAATCACGTTCCCTTGCGTGGGCAGCTTAAAATAGACGAACCGATGCGGCGTCATACTTCATGGCGTGTTGGCGGTAAGGTGGATCGATTCTATCAGCCAGCAGATATTGATGACTTAGTAAATTTTCTACGTCAAGTGGAATATAGCGAGCCATTACATTGGGTCGGTTTGGGCAGCAATTTATTGGTTAGAGATGGTGGTTTGCGTGGTACCGCCATTGCGTTGTTTGGTGTATTAGATCATATGCAATTATTGCCTGATAATATCGTCGAGGCTGAGGCGGGCGTGAGTTGCGCAAAGCTGGCTCGGTTTTGTGCTCAGCAGGGCTTGGTTGATGCGGAGTTTTTTGCTGGCATTCCCGGTACGGTTGGTGGTGCGTTGGCAATGAACGCAGGTGCCTATGGTGGGGAAACGTGGCCTAAGGTGGCTTCAGTAGAAACCATTGATCGTTATGGCCAGCGTCACCATCGAACTCCTGCTGATTTCGAAATTAATTATCGTAGTGTCGTTAGTGATCGTAAAGAGTGGTTTATTTCTGCTCGGTTTGAACTTGTCGCTGGTGATGCGGAGGCGAGTAGCCAAAAGATAAAGCAATTATTGCGTCAGCGAGCCGATTCGCAACCGCTATCGTTGCCAAATTGTGGCTCGGTGTTTCGCAATCCTATGAATGACCATGCGGCACGTTTAATAGAAGCCAGTGGGCTAAAAGGCTATCGAGTTGGCGGTGCCAGTGTGTCTGTGCAGCATGCCAATTTTATTGTGAATGATTCAGAGGCGTGTGCTGCTGATATCGAAAAACTCATTGTTGATGTTGCGGATAAAGTATTTAGCGATCACGGTGTTCGTTTGCAGCCAGAAGTTAGAGTGATTGGTGAAAAAAGGAGTGAACATGACGGATAATATGTTTGCTACTTTGCTCACTGGTGAGACTGTGTCGCGCGATGCGGCAGAGTATGGCAGAACTGCTGTATTGTTCGGTGGCAATGCCGCTGAGCGTGAAGTGTCCTTGGCCAGCGGTAAAGCTGTGTTTGACGCTTTGGTTGCTAGGGGTGTTGACGCTGAAGTAATCGATCCGATGAGCGATTCGTTGACTGTGTTAAACGAATTCGATCGCGTGTTTATTATGCTGCACGGTCGTGGTGGCGAAGACGGTACGATCCAAGGTTATCTTGAGACATTAGGTATTCCCTATACCGGTAGCCGAGTACTTGGTTCAGCTGTTTCGATGGATAAGGTGCGCAGCAAGCAACTGTGGTTGGCAAAGGGAATTGCTACACCGAAATTTATTGCGCTGAACGCCGACGATGAGGTGGATGCGAATTTATTGGTATTTCCAGTCGTCGTAAAGCCAGCGAATGAAGGCTCCAGTCTCGGTATGACCAAGGTTGAACATGCGGAAAAATTAGATGAGGCAATTGATATCGCGGCTGGTTTTGATAAAGAAATATTGGTTGAGGAATGGATTCAGGGTGCTGAATATACCGTTGCGATATTGGCAGATAGTGCGTTACCCGTAATACGTATCGAGACGACGAATCAGTTCTATGATTACGAGGCGAAATATCAGCGCGACGATACACGTTATCTTTGTCCTTGCGGGTTGAGTCCTGACAAAGAACAAGAGCTGAAGACTCTGGCCTTGAGTGCATTTTATGCTGTTTCCGCTTGCGGTTGGGGGCGTGTAGATATTATGTGTGATCAATCAGGCCAACCTTACGTGATTGAAGTCAATACGGTGCCAGGTATGACAGATCATAGCCTGGTGCCAAAAGCGGCTGAGGCAATGGGGGTTGAGTTTCCTGATTTAGTTATGCGTATATTAGACACTAGCTTTGGTGATGAATATATCGATACTTCTGTTGGTGCGATGCTTATTGAGCAGGGGATTGATAATGGCTTTTAATCGACGCAAGCACAATCATAAGAAAGTGGGTGCCGCAGCAAAAGTAAAACAATATGGTTCTGTGTTTATAACGGTCACTGGAACGGTATTAGTTGTAGTTCTGGTTGTAATGACCGGAAGGTGGCTGGGGGATACAGATAATTTCCCTATCACCAAAGTAAATGTTGAAGGAGGGTTTAAGTATGTCTCTCCTGAAGATGTGCAAGCGGCGGTAATGCCCTTTATTGGTGGCGGTTTTTTTCAGTTGGATGTTGACACGATTAAGCAGGCTCTGGCTGAGATGCCCTGGGTTGAGGCAGTAGTCGTACGCAAGATATGGCCTGATACGGTATTTGTGCATGTCAAAGAGCAAAGTATTTTGGCTCGTTGGGGTGAGCATGGGTTGTTGAATCGTAATGGCATGCCCTTTTATCCGACGCTAGAGTCGATTGATGAAAACCTGCCATTGCTGCTTGGCCCGGAGGGTAGTCATAAGCATGTTGCTGATCATTACAAAACTACCAATGTGTTGTTGCGAGATCTTGACTTGGAATTGACCAAGCTTGTCTATACGGCACGCGGGTCATGGCAATTGGAATTTAGCAATGATCAAGTGGTGATGCTTGGTAGCGAAAATGTCAGCCAGCGCATGCATCGCTTGGCTGGTTTGTATGGTGAGCTTGTAAACAGTAGAGCAGGCGAGAGCCTTGTAAAAATTGATATGCGTTATGACACGGGTATTGCTGTGCAATGGCAGCAACGTTTTGATGGGGGCGAATGTCAGAGTATTGATGCTTGTCAGCAAGCATCAATTGGTGGTCAATCAGTAGGGCAAACAAGGAAGCTGGTTTTTTAATAATGTCAAAGCGAGAAGAAAAAGATCTTATAGTTGGGCTTGATATTGGTACGTCTAAAGTCGTCGCGATTGTCTGTGAAATTAATCAAGGCGATGAAATGGAGATCATCGGTGTTGGTTCTCATCCCTCGCGCGGATTGAAAAAAGGCGTAGTCGTTAATATCGAATCAACCGTGCAGTCGATTCAGCGTGCGGTAGAAGAGGCCGAGTTGATGGCGGGTTGTCAAATACATTCTGTTTACGTCGGCATTGCGGGCAGTCATATTCGCAGCCTTAATTCACATGGCATCGTTGCGATTAGAGACAAAGAGGTTGCTACGAGCGACGTAGAACGCGTCATGGATGCTGCGCGTGCTGTCGCGGTGCCAGCTGATCAAAAAATACTTCATGTGTTGCCGCAGGAATATATTATTGATAACCAAGAAGGGATTAGAGAGCCGATTGGGATGTCGGGCGTTCGCCTTGAAGCAAAGGTGCATTTAGTCACCGGTGCGGTAAGCGCCGCGCAAAACATTATTAAGTGTATTCGTCGTTGTGGCTTGGAAGTGGACGAAGTGATTCTCGAGCAATTGGCTTCGAGCTATGCAGTGCTGACTGATGATGAGCGTGAGCTGGGCGTGTGCTTGGTAGACATCGGTGGTGGCACCACCGATATCGCTGTTTTTGCTGACGGTGCTATTCAGCATACCGCAGTAATTCCTATTGCTGGTGATCAGGTGACGAACGATATTGCCGTGGCACTGCGTACACCAACACCGAATGCAGAAGAGATAAAAATTAAGTATGCCTGTGCACTAACCCAGTTAGCAGGCCAAGACCAAACTATTGAAGTGCCAAGTGTTGGTGATAGGCCGCCGCGTAGATTGTCGCGCCAAACATTGGCTGAGGTGGTTGAGCCGCGCTATGAGGAATTACTTACTTTGGTTCAAGCGGAGCTTCGGCGGAGCGGCTACGAAGACTTGGTGGCGGCAGGAATTGTCATGACCGGAGGTTCGTCAAAGATGGAAGGTTTGATCGAGCTGGCGGAAGAAATATTTCATATGCCAGTTCGGCTTGGGTCGCCGCAGTACGACGGTGGCTTAGTAGATGTAGTACGTAATCCAATTTATGCGACAGGGGTGGGTCTACTTCTGTTTGGTGGTAATGAAAGAAGTGAAAACAGAGTGGATACCCACAGAGGTGGGTCGAGAGCACTTTGGGGCCGAGTTAAAAGTTGGTTTCAGGGTGATTACTAGGAGTCTGTCGGACTTAGGCAATCGTAGCGAGGGGAAGCCATTTTTAGTCGGATTTGTCGATCATTTGAGGCGAATAGTGAGTTTATTTAACGAGAATGATCGGGGAATCTGGCAAAAATGGCTTTCCCGCAGTAGATTTGTCCTAAATCCGACAGGCTCCTAGCTCTGTCTTAAAATTTGAAATGAGTTAATTTGGGGTTAAATGAGGAGAGATATGATGTTTGAATTATTAGACGCACATAATCAAAATGCAGTAATCAAAGTCATTGGTGTTGGTGGCGCTGGTGGTAACGCAGTTGAGCATATGGTGGCAGCGGATATTGATGGAGTCGACTTTGTTTGCGTCAATACCGATGCGCAGGCGTTAAAAAATTCGCAAGCACGCATTATTTTGCAAGTTGGAGATAGCCTGACTAGAGGTTTGGGTGCGGGCTCTGACCCTGAAGTGGGTCGCCAGGCGGCCTTAGAAGACCGTGATCGTATTTCCGAAGTCATTGAGGGTGCTGACATGGTATTTATCACTGCTGGCATGGGTGGCGGTACGGGTACGGGTGGTGCGCCGGTGATCGCGCAAATAGCGAAGGAGATGGGGATATTGACGGTTGCTGTTGTGACGAAGCCGTTTCCATTTGAAGGGAATAAGCGGACGGCTATTGCTAATGCGGGCATTGAAGCATTAGGGCAGTATGTTGATTCGCTTATTACTATTCCTAATGAAAAATTGCTATCGGTTTTTGATCGTAATACTTCATTGCTTGATGCGTTTAAAGGTGCCAATGATGTATTGCTCGGTGCAGTACAGGGTATTGCTCAGCTGATTACTCGTCCCGGCCTAATTAATGTCGACTTTGCTGATGTGCGCACCGTGATGTCTGAAATGGGTATGGCCATGATGGGTTCGGGTGTTGCTAGCGGCGAAGACCGTGCTAGAGAAGCCGCCGAGCGTGCGGTTGCTAGTCCACTGCTGGAAGATATTAATCTGGCTGGTGCGAGGGGAATTTTGGTTAATGTAACCGCCGGGCTAGACTTGTCGATTGGCGAGTTTGCTGAAGTGGGTGACACGATCAAAGCATTCGCTTCTGACGATGCCACCGTTGTGGTGGGTACGGTGCTCGATGCCGAACTTACTGACGAAATTCGTGTAACGGTAGTTGCGACTGGCTTGGGTCAGGAGCTACGCAAACCGGTTGAGGAGGTGCCAGTTAAACTAGTTTATAAGGAGGCCAACGGTGGTGAAGTCAATTATGACAATTTAGATCGGCCTACTGTAATGCGCGGAAATTCCGTTTCTTCCCCTGATAGATATGCTGGCCAAGATGATTCTAGCAACAATTTGGAATATCTCGACGTGCCCGCATTTCTGCGTCGTCAAGCGGATTGAGGGTCTATTAAGCGAGGAGTCAGCCAAGAAAAGCTAAATTATGTCTACAGATTGCCGAAAGTGTGATATTGGCACCGTTTTTGACAATCAACACTAATGTAGTGTAAAAGGCTCTTATTAAATCAAGGAATTGCGGGCGAGGCCCCTCTGGGACATTATGATTAAACAACGAACTCTAAAAAATGTCATTCGCGCTACGGGCGTGGGATTGCATACTGGTAAAAAGGTATTGCTGACACTGCGTCCAGCGGCTGTGGACACCGGTATTATTTTTCGTCGTATTGATCTTGATGGTTACCCTGAAATTCCCGCACATCCTAACAATGTAGGTGACACAAGTATGTCGACTACGTTGGTATATAATGATGTCCGTGTGTCAACGGTTGAGCATTTGTTGTCTGCGATGGCTGGACTCGGTATCGATAATGCTTATGTTGATATTAGTGCTGCCGAAGTGCCAATTATGGATGGCAGCGCGGGTCCGTTTGTGTTCTTGCTGCAGTCGGCAGGTATCGAAGAGCAAAATGCCGCTAAACGTTTTATTCGCATTAAGCAGCCTGTTGAAGTTGTTGATGGTGATAAGTGGGTTAAGTTTGAGCCTTTCAATGGTTTCAAAGTAACGTTTAATATTGACTTTGATCATCCTGCTTTTCGTGAGCGTGCGCAGACGGCGACTGTTGATTTTTCAACCACGTCTTTTGTTAAGGAAGTGAGTCGTGCGCGTACATTTGGTTTTATGCGTGATCTTGAGCAATTGCAGGCACGTAATTTGGCTTTAGGCGGTAGTATGGAAAATGCGATTGTCGTTGATGACTATCGTATTCTGAATGAAGATGGCTTACGTTACGATGATGAGTTTGTTAAGCATAAAGTGCTTGATGCTATTGGTGACTTGTATTTGTTGGGCCATAGCCTGATTGGTGCGTTTATTGGTCATAAGTCTGGCCATTCGCTTAATAATCGCTTGTTGCGTGAATTACTTAAGAATCAAGAAGCATGGGAAGTCGTTACGTTTGATGAATCTGAGCCTGCGCCTATATCGTTTTCTCAGCCTGTCTCTGTTAGCTAGCAGGCGGTTGAAACAGTCTCATGTGGCACGAACGGCGTTAAAATTCGCCTCATACCCCAAGGGCACGCAGAAGTGCTCATTTACAACGCGTAAGCTGCGCTTTCTAGGTGTACTCCTCAAGGGGGTATTAAAAAGAACCCTTGGGGTGTTCGCCGAATTTTGCCTTGTCTCGCACTCACCTGAGACTTTTTCAACAGCCTGCTAGTATCCGCTAGCGTTATATCCCAGCATTATTTTTTTGATGTTGTTTTAGACGATCTACACTAGCGTATTTCGTTGGGGGATACTTTTACCTTGATGAAGCTAATATTGGGTAACGATGTTTCTTGTTTGAGTTTTCGAATAAGGTCGCGGCTTAGGTAGCGCAGTTTTGATGCCCACGCTGGTGAGTCCGTTACTATCGTTAATTCAGATTCATTGATTGCTGTCACCCAGCAATGATCATGCATTGCCAATGGTAGGTACTTTGTCACATGCTGAGTCAGTTCCATGCGAGCGCTGGCACCAGCGATTAAGTCGGATAGACCGCCTTTGCGTGTGCCGAGTAGTTGCTTAATTGATCTTGGTCGTGAAGTTTGAGTAGTCATTGATCTTGTTTTTAGTCTAGGCGCACTAGCTTAGCAATGTTACTATTTCGCGCGCAAGTCGCTTACTTTCCTAAAACCTACATAAGTTGCTGATTTTAAAATAAATATGGTTGCTAATATTTTTAAAAAAGTTTTTGGTAGTCGTAATGACCGCTATATAAAACGTCTGCGCCCGATCGTTGAGCGCGTTAATGTACTTGAGGATGAAGTCAGTCAGCTGTCTGATGAGGATCTCTCTGCTCGTACAGATGATTTGCGACAGCGTGCCATTAGCGGTGAATCTCTTGACAGCTTGATCCCAGAAGCCTTTGCTACGGTTCGAGAAGCAGGTAAGCGTGTTCACAACATGCGCCATTTCGATGTTCAGCTTATCGGTGGTATGGTTTTGAACGAAGGCAAGATCGCTGAAATGCGCACTGGTGAAGGTAAAACTCTGGTCGCAACACTGGCAGGCTATCTCAATGCTTTATCGGGAGAGGGCGTGCATGTCGTTACCGTTAATGATTATCTCGCTAAGCGCGATGCTGAGTGGATGGGGCAGATATACCGGCTCTTAGGTATGTCGGTAGGCGTCATTTTTAGTGGCCAAAATCAAGAAGAAAAACGCGCTGCCTACGCTTGCGATATTGTTTATGGCACCAATAACGAGTTTGGCTTCGATTATCTTAGAGATAATATGGCGTTCTCATCGGCTGACCGCGTTCAACGTAAGTTGAATTTTGCAATTATTGATGAAGTAGACTCGATTCTTATTGACGAAGCGCGTACCCCGCTTATTATTTCCGGTGCAGTTGAAAATAAGAGTGATTTGTATGTCAGTGTGAATAAGCTAATCCCTAGCTTGGTTAAACAAGAAGCAAAGGAAAGGGAAGAAGACGAAGAGGGGCCTGGTGATTACAGTGTTGATGAAAAGGCTAGGCAAGTCTATTTGACCGAGGAAGGCCATCAGCATGTTGAAGAGTTGCTTGAAAAGGCAGGCTTGTTACGTTCAGGTGAGAGTCTGTATGACGCTACCAATATTACGTTAATGCATCATATTAACTGCGCTTTGCGTGCTCACGTTTTATTTCAAAAAGATGTGCACTATGTTGTCAATAATGATGAAGTTATTATTGTCGACGAGTTTACAGGTCGTACCATGCCAGGGCGACGGTGGTCAGATGGCTTACATCAAGCGGTTGAAGCGAAAGAGAATGCTGCGATTCAGCAAGAAAATCAGACTTTGGCGTCGATTACTTTTCAGAACTTTTTTCGCTTGTATCGCAAGCTAAGTGGTATGACCGGGACTGCTGATACGGAAGCATTTGAGTTTCAACAGATTTATGGCCTGGAAGTTGTTGTTATCCCGCCGCACCGACCTACTGTGCGTGATGATATGACAGACTTGATTTATCTCACCGCTAAAGAAAAATACGCCGCGATCATCGAGGATATCGAAGACTGTTGTAAGCGTAAGCAACCAGTGTTGGTGGGTACTGCTTCTATTGAAACATCTGAGTATTTGTCAGACTTGCTCAATAAAGCCAACATTAAACACGAAGTGCTTAATGCTAAACAGCATGAGCGTGAGGCAGACATCATTGCCCAGGCCGGTAGCCCGGGGGCTATCACCATCGCTACCAATATGGCTGGGCGTGGCACTGATATTGTTTTAGGCGGAAGCCTTGAGGCTGCCTTAAGTGCGGTTGATGGCAATAATAGCGCGGCTGGCCAAACCGAAAATGATAAATGGCAGTCTTTGCATGAACACGTATTAGCGTTTGGCGGCTTGCATGTTATTGGTACTGAGCGGCATGAGTCGCGTCGTATTGACAATCAGTTACGCGGTCGTTCTGGTCGCCAAGGAGACCCGGGGTCTACGCGTTTTTATCTTTCATTGGAAGATAACTTGATGCGGATTTTCGCCTCTGAGCGTGTAGCTAACATGATGCAGAAGCTTGGTATGCAAGAAGGCGAGGCCATTGAGCATGGCCTGGTTTCTAAGGCCATTGAAAATGCGCAGCGCAAGGTTGAAGGACATAACTTTGATATTCGTAAGCAATTGCTTGAGTATGATGATGTCGCCAATGATCAACGTAAAGTTGTTTACGAACAACGCAATGAGTTGATGGATAGCGATGACGTTTCTGGCACTATCAACGCGATTCGTGAAGACGTAGTGAATGAGGTTATTAATCGCCACGTGCCACCGGGTAGTTTAGAAGAGCAGTGGGATGTACCGAATCTAGAAAAAGATATCGAACAACAGTTTGCGATGAGTGTGCCAATACGTCAGTGGTTGGATGACGACGATAGTCTGCACGAAGAGATATTACGCCAGAAACTTGTTGATATGGCAGTGGATGCCTACCAAGAAAAAGAAAACCAAGCTGGTTCGGATTCGATGCGCCATCTTGAAAAGGCCGTGATGTTAAGAGTGTTAGATAATCTATGGAAAGATCATTTGGCGGCAATGGATCATCTGCGTCAAAGTATTAATCTGCGCGGCTACGCGCAAAAAAACCCCAAGCAGGAGTATAAGCGCGAAGCCTTTGGCATGTTCAATAGCCTGCTTGAGCGTATTCGTTTGGAAGTTATTACCATCATTAGTCGCGTACAGATACGTGATGAGGAAGACGTTGAAGCGATTGAAGAGCAGCGTCGCCAGCAACAGTCGGAGATGCAATATCAGCATGAGGAGAGCTCGGCTATCCCTGATCAATCAGGCGAGCCTGGCGAGGGTGGGCGAGCAGCAGAACACGCAGGTGAAACTTTTGTGCGTCAGCAACCTAAAGTGGGTCGCAATGAAGCTTGTCCTTGTGGTTCGGGTAAAAAATACAAGCAATGTCACGGCAAGTTGGCTTAATTTGCCTTCCTATTAGTACAGAGTGAGCAATAAGCTGAATTCATCTGTTACCGTCGAGAAAGACGCAAAACCCATTAAAGGGATTCGTTTGGCGACGGCGTGCGCGGGTATCAAGCAAACGCAACGTGATGATGTCACGTTGATTGAATTGGCTGAAGGCTCAGCCTGTGTCGCGGTGTTCACACAAAATCGTTTTTGCGCTGCGCCCGTAGTGCTTGCTAAGCGCCATCTGCAACAAACTTCACCAAGATATTTACTTATTAATAGCGGTAATGCCAATGCGGGTATGGGCGCTATTGGGCTTGAAGATGCTAAGGCCAGTTGTCGCGAATTGTCAGCGCGGACCGATGTTGATGAGGCGTCAATATTGCCCTTTTCTACCGGTGTGATTGGTGAGCGTTTGGCAGTAGATAAAGTTACGGCTGTATTGGATGAATTAATTTCTGGCCTAGACGTTGGCCATTGGCCTGCAGCAGCGGTAGCGATTATGACCACAGATACGGTTGAAAAGGTTGCTTCTGTGCGGTGTGAGATTGGCGGTCACATTACAACGGTGACGGGTATTACTAAAGGCTCAGGCATGATTCACCCGAATATGGCCACCATGCTTGCTTATATTGCTACGGATGCTGGCGTCGATGAGGAGGTGTTGTCCCAATGTTTAAATGGCGCTGTTGCGCAGTCGTTTAATAGCATTACAGTTGATGGTGATACGTCAACCAATGACGCCTGTGTATTGATGGCAACGGGTCAAGGTGGTCTTATTGTCAGTAGCGCAGATGATCCTGCCTACAAAGCACTGAGTGAGGCAGTTAACGCAGTCAGTCGCGCATTGGCGTTGGCGATTGTAGCGGATGGCGAAGGCGCTACGTGTCTTGTTCATATCGAAGTTAGCGGTGGTCAGTCAGTTCAAGAGTGCCGAAAAGTGGCTGATACTGTCGCTTTATCGCCATTGGTCAAAACGGCATTGTTTGCTCAAGATCCGAATTGGGGCAGAGTGTTGGCCGCTGTTGGTCGCGCTGGTATTGATGATCTCGATACAGAAAAAGTGACGATTCATCTCGATGATGTGTTGATTGCAGAAAAGGGCGCACGCGCCGCTAATTATAGCGAACAAGCAGCAAAGCTGGTTATGGAGCGACAAGAGTATTGCCTCTATATTGGTTTGGGTCGTGGTACTGAAATGGCAAGGGTGGCCACATGTGATTTGTCTTACGATTATGTGCGTATCAATGCAGAATATCGTAGTTAGTTACACCAAACTCAGGTAATATCTGGCCGACTGATATGGAGTATGACATTGAATAATATACTGAATTTCTTGGATGGCGGCTTATTGGAACCCACAGTTTGGGGTTATATTGGCTGGACATTGTTGCTGACTCATATCACGATCATTGGCGTTACAGTGTATCTGCACCGCTGCCAGGCTCATCGTGCTCTCCAATTGCATGTGAGTGTCAGTCACTTTTTCCGTTTTTGGATGTGGTTGACCACAGGTATGCGTACCAAGGAATGGGCAGCCATTCATCGTAAGCACCACGCAAAATGTGAGACCGAAGGCGATCCGCATAGTCCTGTGGTATTGGGTATTAATACGGTGTTGTGGCGTGGTGCCGAGCTTTATCAAGAAGAGGCTGATAATGCCGAAACCTTGGAAAGATACGGTAAAGGGACTCCAGATGACTGGATAGAACGTCACCTTTACGCGCGATCAAAAAACTGGGGTCTCTCAGTGATGTTTGTGCTGGATATTATGCTGTTTGGGGTTGCTGGCATTGCCGTATGGGCAGTGCAAATGGTGTGGATTCCATTTTTTGCTGCTGGCGTGGTCAATGGCTTGGGTCATTGGTGGGGTTATCGCAGTTACGAGTGTGATGATGCCGCGACCAATATTTTACCTATCGGTATTTTGATTGGTGGTGAAGAGTTGCATAACAATCACCATGCCTTTGCGAGCTCAGCCAAATTATCGTCAAAGTGGTATGAGTTTGATATTGGCTGGATGTATATCTGCCTACTAGAGATGTTTTTATTAGCTAAGGTGAAGAAGCTACCGCCGGAGCTAACGATTGATCGAGCTAAAATGATCTTGGATACTGACACGGTTGTAGCGATGGTGGGTAATCGTTTGCAAGTGATGTCGAACTACTGTCAGGATGTATTAAAGCGCGTTCATCGTGATGAGGTCGGCAAGGCAGATAGGGTGGCACGCGAAGACTTACATCGCAGTCTACCTTTACTGATTCGCGAGGAAAGCTTGATGGATGGCATGAGTAAAGAACGTCTTGAGAGTGTATTGGATGCTAGCGAGGTTTTAACAACCGTTTATTCGTTTAAGCGGAATTTGCAAGAGATTATGCGCCGTTCTGCGGTGACTCACGAGCATCTGTTAGAAGCCATACAGGAATGGTGCCGCCAAGCTGAAGCAACAGGGATTAAAGCGTTAGAAGAGTTTGCACAGGCATTGCGTGGCTATTCTATGCAGACAGCTCCAGCCATGACTTAGCTTGGCCGGTAGTTTGATCAATAAAAAACCCCGCCTAGGCGGGGTTTTTTTATTGAAGACAAAAGTGGGGATCTATTTGATTTTGCCTTCTTTGTAGATCACGTGCTTACGAACCACGGGATCGTACTTCTTTATTTCCATCTTATCAGGCGTATTGCGTTTGTTCTTTACGGTGGTATAAAAATGACCTGTACCGGCAGAAGAATTCAGTCTAATTTTTTCGTACATGATGTTCTTAACCTCAGATTAAACGCTTTCGCCGCGTTTGCGCATATCGGCAACCACCGCATCGATGCCTACTTTATCGATAATACGCATGCCTTTGGTTGAAAGGCGAATACGCACCCAGCGACCTTCAGATTCAAGCCAAAAGCGGCGTGAAAGAAGATTAGGTAAAAAACGACGACGCGTTCTATTGTTGGCGTGTGAAACATTGTTTCCCGCCATTGGCCGTTTTCCGGTGATTTGGCATACCCTAGACATCTTCTTCACTCCGCTAAATATATTGCATGACACACGCACCAACGCGAATGCATTAAACCAAAGCCCGCCTTTATACCAGAGTCATCGCCGATGAACAAGAAAAATGACCGATAATCGATCTGGTACTCCATCAATATAGCCTTGTTGGAGTACTACATTAGTCCGCGTTCTGCTATGGATGTGGTTTGGCCGGCACCGATGATGACATGATCGAGAACACGTATGTCGACCAGCGCCAGCGCCTCCTTAAGATGCCGTGTTAGCGAGATATCGGCCTGGCTAGGCTCTGCATCCCCTGATGGGTGGTTATGGGCAAATATGAGCGCTGAGGCGTTGTGTTTCAGTGCATGCTTGATAATCTCCCTGGGATAGACAGAGGCTTGGTCTATGGTGCCGTGAAACAGCTTCTCAAAGCGAATGAGATGGTGGCGTGTGTCAAGAAACAGGCAGGCAAACACCTCATGTGGGTAGTGGCGTAGTTGGCTCGCTAGATAGCGGCGTGTGTGGCCAGGGTTGAGCATAATCTGCTGGCCACTAAGTTCTTCTGCGACATAGCGCTTGCCTAGTTCCAGCGCTGCTTGAAACTGAACATAAGTGGCATTGCCGACACCGTGATGTTGGCAAAAGCGGTCACAGTCTGTACCCAATAGGGATGATAACCCACCGAACTCTGCAAGTAGCGATCGACTTACCTCGATGGCATTTTGTTTGGCTGTGCCAGAACGCAGAAATATAGCGAGTAACTCGGCATTGGAAAGCGTATTTGCGCCGTGATTTAATAGTTTTTCACGCGGCCGCTCGTCCGCAGGCCATTGATGTATTGCCATAGTCTCTCCTTGGACGTGAATCAATCCATTGATTTTGTCGCGTTTAATGTTACCTTAAAGCGTTTTAATATGTCGTAGTATTGCGATTTAGGCCGGATTGAAACCAAGAATCTTATGATAGAACTAGTAAATAAACGTGTGTTATTGGGTGTCAGTGGCAGTATTGCCGCTTACAAAAGTGCCGAGCTTGTCAGGTTGCTGCGTAAGCAGGGTGCTGAGGTACGTGTTGTGATGACGGCGACTGCAACCGAATTTATTCAGCCGCTGACTTTTCAGGCGCTGTCCGGCAATATTGTCTACAGTGCGTGGGATGATGCGGATCGTGGCGATGGTATGGGCCATATTGAATTAGCACGTTGGGCAGATGCCATTGTCATTGCGCCTGCTAGCGCCGACTTGCTTGCACGTTTACGCCAAGGCATGGCTAATGATTTATTGACGACGCTGTGTTTGGCGAGCAATGGCACCATAGCCGTTGCGCCGGCGATGAATCGTCTTATGTGGGACAATGCTGCGACGAAGGAAAATATGGAGGTTCTCAGGCAGCGCGGCATTCATATCTTAGGGCCAGGTACTGGCGGCCAGGCCTGCGGTGAGACGGGCCTAGGTCGCATGTTAGAGCCAGAGCAATTAGTTCAAGGTATTTCAGGCTTGTTTACTAGCGGTATATTATCTGGAACAAAATTGCTGCTGACCGCAGGGCCGACGCGTGAGCCTATTGATGCGATGCGTTTTCTCAGTAATCGCAGTTCCGGTAAAATGGGTTATGCATTGGCGCAAGCAGCTATCGAGGCGGGTGCTGACGTTACACTTATCAGCGGTCCTGTCGCGTTAACGCCACCAGAGCGAGCGAAGCGGCTTGATGTAAACAGTGCTAATGAGATGTATGAAGCAGTGATGTCTGAGATCTCTGCTAACGATGTTTTTATCAGTGCTGCGGCAGTAGCTGATTATCGGCCGGCTAATCCATCAAAGGAAAAAGTGAAGCGTAAAGACGACAATGTTGATTTAGCGTTGACGCAAAACCGCGACATTGTCGCCAGCGTTGCTGCCTTAGCCAACAAGCCGTTTACGGTAGGCTTTGCTGCAGAGACCAGCGATATTGAAAAGCATGCAATGAGTAAGCTCAAGCGCAAGGGGCTGGATCTTATTGCCGCCAATCAAGTGGGTGATGGCCAAGGTGCAGAAGTGGATGATAATGCGATGACGCTATACTGGGCAGATGGGTGTCAGCATCTAGAAAAGACGACTAAGTCTAAGCTTGCGCGCCAAATGGTAGCGATTATCGGAGAGCATTATCGTGCAGCGACTTGAGCTCAAGGTGCTGGATGGGCGCGTTGGTAGGGAGTTTCCGCTGCCCGCCTATGCGACTGATGGTGCAGCAGGGTTAGATTTACGTGCCATGCTTGATGAAACGACAATCATTGCACCTGGGGAGACAATATTGATCCCAACGGGTATCTCGATTCACATCGGTGATCCCGGTTATGCAGCAGTAATTTTGCCGCGTTCCGGTTTAGGCCATAAACACGGCATCGTGCTGGGTAATTTAGTTGGCTTGATTGATTCGGATTATCAGGGTGGTTTATTTGTCTCGTGTTGGAATCGCGGCCAAGCAGAATTTAGCATTGAAGTGGGCGAGCGTATTGCTCAGTTGGTGGTAATACCGGTTGCCCAGGTAAAGTTTGATATCGTCGAAGAATTCGATTTAAGTTCTCGTGCAGAGGGCGGCTTCGGTCACTCTGGCCGTATGTAACTATTTTTGCCTTGCCCTAACGAAAAATCACCATCGTGCAAAGGTTTCAAGTTATTTATATTTAAGATTATATTCAAATAAGAATTGGATTTGAGCTGTCGATAAAGTAAAGGCAATGAAAAACAAGCTTAAGTTATTAAATAAGTCCGGTCAGGGTGCTGGCTCATTCCTCTCGACGCAGACTGCCCATCAGGCAAAATTTAGTATTCAAGGTTTACTATGGATGCTAGCGCTTATTGCTGTTGCGGCCATTCTTGCTGCCGGCGCCGGCGCCTACGTCTTACTGACTGAGCATTTTACCCAGCGTTACGAACAACAAAATGATGCCGATGCCAATGCAATAGGCCGTGAGCTGTCTAATTATTTTGTGCGTTTTCATTCACGCATAGAAATTCTTGCCGATGATCCCGTCGCTGAGCAGGCATTGGAGAACGTCAATACGGATGCTTTGCATCAACGTGAGGCGGAGATTGCGGTGCTTTTTCCTGAAGCAATGCGGGTTATGTTGTTGCCGGCAAATATTGTGCGATCTGCTCGCCCTAGTGATTTCCCTGAGCTTGGCTTTGCTGATATCGATTTACTTGATTCACATACTCGAGGCATAACCCCCCCGTTAGAAAGCCATCAATTTGGTAGCGAATACGGACATATCGATTTTGTTAATCGTATAGACAGTCGCTCCAACCGTAGTTTGTTAGGATTTTTGTTGATCAGCTTTAAAGACGACTTTCTTGATGACGTGGTTAAGGAGATGTCGCAATATGGTGGCGGCTATTTTGAGTTGCAACAACCCTTGGCAAAAGGTAAGCCATTGGTATTGGCTAAGCACGGCGATGTTGCATTGGCACAAGCGAGGAATATGCTTGAACGGCCGGTAGACGGAACGGCTTGGCGACTACATTATTTCCCTCCTGCACCGGCATCATTGGGTTTTGAGTTGAACTCACAAAACTACGCAATGATCTTTCTTGGCGCAGCGTTGGTATTGCTGATAGTCGTCGTGGTGTTCGCACGATTGATTGCGAGTATGGTGCGCAAAGACTTGAGTAATATCGTATCACTGGTGCGCGATATGGTGGCAGGACGATTGTTGCGGCAATTCAGTGAACTACGTTTGCGTAATTTTGTTAGTACGTATGATGCGATTAGCCGCATAGATGTAGACATGTCGCCAACACCCATTTCGCTAGGGACTTCCAACGAAAATGGCAACGAAGAGGGTGAGTATGAGCACGCTGAAATACCGAGCTCAGGTTTTGAAACCATTGATTTGATTTTTCAAGATAATGCTGCCTCAGTGGCTGAGGATATTGTCCCGGTAGTAAAATTGCAGCAAGGCCGACAGGTGCCTGCAGGTATTTTTAAAGCCTATGATATTTGCGGTATTGTTGGTGAAACGTTAACTACGGATTTAGTCGTCGATATTGGCCGCGCGTTTGGCAGCGAAGCCTATTCACTCGGACAGCAAACGGTTGCCGTTGCGCGTGATGGTCGTTTATCAAGTCCAGAATTACTCAATGCCTTAATAAAGGGTTTGATAGAGAGTGGTCGCGACGTTATTAATTTAGGCTTGGTGCCAACACCGGTGCTCTATTTTGCGACGAATTATATGAGTACCGCATCGGGCGTGGTGGTGACAGGTAGTCATCATCCATCGAACAGTAATGGTTTGAAGATGGTGTTAAAGGGCGAGACACTTTCCGGTGAAACCATGCAGGCCTTACGTACCCGTATTGAACATGGCGACTTTCAAACGGGTGTTGGTAGCATTGAAGAGGTTGATATTGTTTCGGACTATATTGAAAGTATCGTTGGCGATATTGAGCTATCTCGGCCGCTTAAAGTAATTGTTGATTGCGGTAACGGGGCCGCGGGTGATTTGGCACCACGTTTGCTCCGAAGCTTAGGCTGTGAAGTTATTGAGCTGTATTGTGAGATTGATGGAAATTTTCCGCACCATCTTCCCGATCCAAGCCAACCAGAAAACCTCAGTGACGTGATTGAGGCAGTCATGATTAATGACGCCGACCTGGGCCTTGCATTTGATGGTGATGGTGATCGGCTTGGTGTTATCGATTCACGTGGCAACGTGATATGGACTGATCGCCAAATGGTGTTGTATGCCAAAGACGTGATTAGTCGTAATCCGGGCGCGGAGATTATCTATGACGTTAAGTGCTCGCGTCATTTAGGTGCTGCCATCAAGAGTTTTGGTGGCAAGCCAGTGATGTGGAAAACGGGTCATTCGCTCATTAAGGCACGTATGAAACAAACGGGTGCGCTACTTGCTGGTGAAATGAGCGGCCATATCTATTTCCAGGAGCGTTGGTATGGTTTCGATGATGCGCTTTATACGGCGGCGCGTTTGCTTGAGATCGTCGCCAGTGACTTGCGCAGTAGTTACGAGCTGTTTGCCGAGGTTCCGAATGGGGTTCGCACGCCGGAGCTAAAGCTTGAAATGGATGACGCGACCCGCGCCAATTTTATGCGAAATTTAGTTGCCGCAGCAAACTTCCCTGATGCGAGCATTATTACTATTGATGGTTTGCGTGTTGAGTTCGAAGATGGTTGGGGGCTGGTTCGTGCATCGAATACTACGCCGTGCTTGGTGATTCGCTTTGAAGGGGACAACCCTTCGTCGTTAAAGCGTATCCAAGGTGAGTTTCGCCAATTGATGTTAGGACTTGATTCAACGCTCCTACTTCCGTTCTAATAGCGTAATGGGCACCTCTATTCATTGCTTATGGCCTCTGCCTGATCTGAAGCGTGCAGAGGCAAGGCGCACAACCCGCTGATAAGGCTGGTTGCCTTATCAGCGGGTTGTAACGCAGCAGACGCGTGCTTCAGATTACGCCCTACGGGGCTTACAGACGAGTCCAGGCTCGGCGTTATCATTGCTTAACAGGCCACAAGCCTGCCTGCGCAATGATGCCTTGATCCTGAACTCGTCTGTAAGCCAGAGACCATAAGCAATTAATAGAGGTGCCCCTAAGAAGGATTACAAAAAATCAGAGATTAAGCTGACCTTGCTTCCCAGTGCCCTTGGGCCGCGACGTGCCATCGGGGTACATTTTTCGTCGACTGTAGAATTGATGAATAGACTCTTTAATTAAA
>NVRQ02000045.1 GCA_002400905.2 Gammaproteobacteria bacterium
CTCACTAAGTAATTCGCCACATCATCAGATAACGTTAAACCGCGCATTTTTGCTCGCTGCTGCAATGCGGTCTTTTTTTCATCATCATTTAATACCTGTTGCTCAAAAATTAAACTCGCGGCGAGACGAGACTGCAAATCAGCAAACACATCGAGATGTTGCGGCGAACAGTGAGCGCTAATGGCGACATGCGTGCCATTTTGTTTCGTACGATTAAGTAAATGAAATAATGCTTGCTGCCAACTCGAATCGCCGACAATGGCATCAACGGTATCAACGCAAATCAAACTGCATTGCTCCAAACCTTCACAGATTTTATTGGCTGGCCGTTCATCGCCATCCAACGACAACAAAGAAACAGTTTTACCTTGCGAAACGTATTGATTTAATAGCGCATGCAAAAGATGTGTTTTACCACTGCCTGCTTCACCCCAAAAATATAAAGGGTAGTCTGAATGCAATGTGCTTAAAGCTGAAGCAAGCTGCTGATTGGATGATGTCAGATAACTATCAAAACTAAAATCATCACGCAAATGTATATCTAGCGCTAATTGTTGCGTCATAAGTAAGGTGATCTACTGCGGCTGACTGCGATTTTGCCAAGCTTTCTTACCCCAGACCCAGACATAATCCATACCACTGAGCAAGGTAGTGGCAAAAACGATGTAGGCCATAGGCTCTATAATCGCTTCTAAGCCACCAAAAATACTGGTTAGAAGCAACATCACTACCAAGGCTATTTGAGCACCGGTATTAACTTTACTTATTATTGATGGCGACATCTCCACACGGCCGATGAGCACAAAATAAGCTAAGGAACCAATTACTATAATCGCGTCTCGCGAAATTACTGCTACAACTAACCACAATGGGAACAGACCAATCCATCCCAGCACAAGGTAACTGGTAATCAATAATGTTTTATCTGCCAAGGGGTCAAGAAAAGCGCCCAATCCACTGGCCCAATCATTACGCTTAGCTAAATAGCCATCAACCCCGTCGGAGATTCCAGCGACAACAAACAAAGTCAACGCAAAGCCAAGTTGTTTCTCATACAAAAGATAGGCGATAGGCAATACTAGCAGTAGTCTGAATACACTTATTAGATTCGGTATGTCGCGCCGCGTCACGGAATCAGACTATAGCTCAGGCTATCGTAGCTAAAAGAAAGCTGTGCGTTAGCATTAGACCGTAACACTCGACCACGCTCGATATTGGCTCTAACATCATCAAGATGCCCTTTATAAATAATAACAAAACTGGCATTGGCGCCACGTATTTCTTGGACACTAACCCGATCAATAAAATTCAATGATTCAAGATACGCCAATATTTTGGCATAATCTTCTACACCGCTAACGTTATTGACCGAGAGTGTCATCGCAGCACTACGTGAATTATCAATACGTGTCGAATACACACGGCCTAAACGATCAGCCAAAGCATCTAACCCTGCTGCTAATACTGTCGCTTCGCTATTGCCATCGGCATCCCAGGTGTCAGTCGAACCATCTTCATTAATCAATGACCAATGGCTACGCCAACCACCAGTAACCGGGTATAAGCGCCCTATGACTGTTGCCTCAGGCGAATAACGAATGGATGCCTGACGAATAACATCGCGAAAGCCTCCCCATACTTCAGCAACAGAAACTAATGAGCGGTCATTCAAGTCTAATAAGGGCAAGAAATAGGGCACTCCACGGCGCTGCATGTTTTTTTCTATCCATGCCTGAGTAGTCGGGTGACTATTTGCACCAATTAATTGGCGACGACTCGATTTCTCAACTGCAAGCCACAACAAAGTCTGTGGGCGTTCTGCCTGCCATAAGGGTAGGCTGTTATTAAGCAATAAATCGTTAATAGCCTTTTCATCAAAGTCGACGTTGAGTCGTTGCGCACCTTTTTTGTCGTTGGCATAGCCAAACTGACTGAGATAACGCAAAGGATTTTGGATCGCTTGCTTGACCGAAGGCTCGACCAAAACACTGCGGCTACCACTGACCTTAATCAGAACTTGTGCCAAAGCATTTCGCAGCCCTCGTTGACGCTCTGCATCACTTTGGTTCTGGACAACTATGCTAGCACTGTGCAATCCATCGACACTTGCTGCACCCACCGACTGAGAAAGTAACAAGGTGACAAATAGAACCGTTAGTGAGCGGTTTAAAAATATAGAATTCATAGCATCATTATAGTGGGTGTAGGGGAATGAGATAAAGGGTGCTGATTATTGACCATGCTAACGTTGCGGCAAACTAAGTGTAATGGCGGCGCCGCTCAAGCGACTGCGGCCGATCTTAATAGCACCTTGATAGATATCAATGATTTCAGCTACGGCAGAAAGACCAATGCCTTGCCCAGGAGTTGACGTGTCTGCACGAGCTCCACGCTGTAACACTAGCTCGGCCATATCATCGGGCACCCCCGGCCCATCATCTTCGATAATAATGGAAACTTCGCCAGGGACCGACACATTGATACTAAGCTCAACTCGGTGCTTACACCATTTAAACGCATTATCTAACAGGTTACCGAGTAGCTCATAGAGATCGCTATCATCCATACGAATTTTAGCCTTATGCGGATCGAGCAGACGTGTCACCACTGCTTTATCTGCGTAGACTTTTTCTAGAGCCAAGAGAATTTTAGACGCAATGCTGGATACGACTATCGGCGCTGATATCGACTCACCACCGGATGTCGCTGCACGGCGCAGTTGATAATCGACAATGCTGCGCATACGGTCAATTTGTTCATCAAGCGCTTGAACGGTCTTTTCATCAATAGCGCTATTACTTTCTAAAGTACTGCGTATTAATGCCAAAGGGGTCTTTAAACTGTGAGCAAGATTATCTAGTGTGTTGCGGTAACGCAGCAAACGCTCACTATTCCCGTGAATAAGCGAATTAATATTGTCTGTCAGGCCAAGCAACTCTTTTGGATAAGTACCGCTCAAACTTACCCTATCGCCACTTTTAATCGCATCAAGATCTTTTTCAGCTCGCCGCAAAGGCACTAAGCTCCAATGCAACACACTGCCTTGCACTGCCAATAAAATGAGTGATACGGCGCCCAGCCAACCCCATAAAATACGTCGGAAATTAGCAATACTTTCATCGGTATCAGCAGAGGCTTCAGCAACACTAAAGGTATAGCCCGGCGATGTATCGCTCTCTGACTCGATACCCCAGGTTACACCAATACTAAACGCATAGACGTCTTCAGCATCATCGACTTCCAGCATTTCAAAACGCTCAAAACTGGTGTTACCGCTGGATAGACCAGAGAGAAACGGAATATCGCGCCCTGCAGTCGATGCTGAATACCAACCGTATTGACCATCGTTACTGACAAAACGTGCGTATAAACCTGAATTGGAATAATTGAATCGTTCTTCTGGCAGCGCATCGATTAAGCGTGCGAAACCCTCATCACTCTGTTCAGACAAAGCAATAAGTACCCCGGCATAGCCTTGCAGTCGGTCATGAAGACTACTTTTAGTACTATTACTAAATGCACGCTCCAGCGTTACCCCGGTAACGCCAAAAAATAACACTAGCACAATAGTTAGCGAAACAAGCAGCCGCGCTTTAAGCGAGGACATTAAGGTCTAGCCGCTGCTTCGGTCTAACGTAAAACGGTAACCCTGGCCACGCAATGTATCAATCGGCTTAATTGTGTTATCGGGATCCAATTTACGCCGTAAGCGACCAATAAACACTTCGATGACATTACTATCACGATCAAAATCTTGATCATAAATATGCTCGGTTAACTCACTCTTTGAGACAACAGCGCCACTGTTCAACATTAAATATTCCAGGGTTTTATATTCATAAGCAGTAAGGTCAACATCATTGTCATTGACCGTGACTTTACGTGATCGCGTATCCAGCGCTACAGGACCGCATATCAACACCGGCTGAGACCAACCGCTAGAGCGACGCAACAATGCTTGCACACGTGCTAATAGCTCCTCGACATGAAACGGCTTAACCAAATAATCATCTGCGCCGGCATTAAGCCCTTCTACTTTCTCTTCCCAGCGGCCACGTGCAGTCAATATCAGCACAGGAAATGATTTACCTTGCTTACGCAACCCCTTAATGAGCTCGATACCATCGATCTTGGGTAAACCAAGATCAATAATCGCCGCGTCAAACGGGAATTCACAGCCAAGATATTGACCTTCCAAACCGTCTGCAGCCACATCAACCGCATAGCCTTCTTTCTTTAAGCGAGCTTGAAGCTGCTCGCGCAATGAGGATTCGTCTTCTACTAGCAATAAACGCATTGATTACGCCCCAAATTAGAGTGTTTGCTAAAAGTGCTTACTATAGCGAGAGAAAATGCTAGACACAAAAAAGCCAGCCCTTTTGAGGCCGGCTTTTTAGTTCTACCACGACAGAACCTAGCTTAACAGGCCCCGCGGGGAGGGGGGTTAACCCTTAGCCTAGACTTAAAATAAAGTCTACGAGCTTTTCAATATTTTCATCACTCACGCGTGGTGAGTAAGGAGGCATTGCTGCAGTGATCCCTGCGTCCGCCCAAACACCTTTACCGCCTTTAGCCACCTTGGTCAAAAGATGCGTTTTACCCGCAGCTTTATCGCCTGCATATTTCGCAGCAACGTCTTTCCATGCGGGGCCAAGCACCTTTCTCTCAATTGAA
>NVRQ02000046.1 GCA_002400905.2 Gammaproteobacteria bacterium
CCATCAATTTTTAGCGCTTCGCCTTGAGGAATAGTAATGCTGGCAGGCACATCTTCAATGCCTACCTTAGGCAAAATACTCGAGTCATCTTCTTGCAACTGGCGTTCAGATAGTTTGGCCGCCAGATCAATCACATTATCGTGTTGCTCTGTTGTCATTGACTGCTTAACTTGCTCGAGCTTGCGTTCTTGCGCTTGGTCTCGACGTTTAATCAATTGTGGATCAGGTTTTAAGGTCAACCGCACTCGATGCGCATTGCCAAGCAAGTGTTCGTTGATCATGCGACCGACAAAATCAGGGTCTTTAATTTCCTCACGCAACTTTTCAAGCGCAGGATCAAGATTCAACATGGCAACAGGATCACCGCCATGTATTGCACTGGACAGGCTTTCTAGCATGAGTTGTAGGCCATACGGCATACCATCACCACCCACCTCGCGTTGACCCAACTCTAATTGATGCAATACGGCTTCGATACGCTCGTGTTCAATGCCATTTTCAGCGACGTCTTTTAGCACCGACATTATTAAATCTTCTACCGCTTGCGCGTTTTCGGGCTTAGCACCTTCAACACCACAGACAAAGGCCATTTCACGATTAGAATCTTCTAAACCACACAAGGGTGAAGGAGCGGCACCAAGGTCTGTCGTCTCTAACGCACGCCGCATTGGCGAGGCACTGTCATCAAGCAGTAAGCTACTGATCAAATTTGCACGCAGCGCGTCTTCTAAGTTCGTGCTATTACCCAGCAACCATGACAACACAATATGCGTGCGGTCACCATCAGCTTCATCCTCTGGTAGTGGATAGCCTTCTTCAACAACAATCGGCGAGAAGTAACGTTTTTCATCACTCACATCAATATCGTGATCGAGACGGTCAAAACGCGATAACACGCGATCCTGGAATATTGTTTGATGCTCAAATGCCGGGATATCACCATAAGTCATAAACACGGCATTACTCGGATGATAATGACTTTGGTAAAATGACTTAAGTTCATCATAACTTAAGTCGGTAATATGCTCAGGTTCGCCACCACTATTGTAATGATAGGTAGTCGTTGGGTATAAATATTTAGTTAGCGTATGCCATAAAGTGCTAGTAACTGAACTCATCGCACCTTTCATCTCGTTAAACACAACACCCTTGTAAACTAAATTCGATGAGGCATCATCAGGCGACTCAAATTCTACTCTGTGACCTTCTTGCAAAAAATCCAGCTTATGCAAACGTGAAAAGAAAACAGAATCGAGATAGACATCCATCAAATTAAAAAAATCTTTACGGTTTTGGCTGGCGAACGGATAAGCGGTCCAGTCACTGCTAGTAAAAGCATTCATAAAAGTATTGAGTGAGCGCCGAATCATCATAAAGAACGGATCACGCACGGGGTAACGTTCGCTACCGCAAAGCACGGTATGCTCGAGAATATGCGCAACACCGGTCGAGTCCATCGGCACCGTGCGTAGAGCAACCAAAAAGACATTTTCTGGGTTATCGCTGGCGATATGATAGTGCAACGCACCGGTACCGCTATGTCGATATTCTTCTACTGTGACATTAAGTGATTCAATATCCTGGCTGCGTAACCATTCAAACCCTGCGCCCGCTTGGTTTATTGCCTGTGTATCAGCCGCTGTAGTCGACATACGTACCTCTATTTATTTAAAAATGATCAATGAATGCTAATGGAGACCGTTGCACGATGGTGATTTTTCGTTAGGGCAAGGCAAAAACAGTCTCATACCCCAAGGGTTCTTTTCAATACCCCCTTGAGGGCACACCTCGAAAGCGCAGCTTACAAGAATAAATGAGCATTTCTGCGTGCCCTTGGGGTATGAGACTGTTTTTAACGCCGCCATAGCGGAAAAGATACTTCGTGCAAAGGTCTCTAATGGAATATTAACGCTACTCGGATTATGGTTATACACCATCGATCCTATTATATAGGGTCATAGAACCAAAAAAACCAGTGGCTTAGCGCATATTGCACACATAATGCAGTCAGCGCAGCATAATCCATTGCCCTATACGCGCGTGATTTTTCGTCCTCAATTAATCAGCTAGCATTCAGCAAGAGTGCCTATACTTTGAATTGCAATGCATTGCATCACAGTGAACTTGAAATACATAACACTGTAACACCTGCAAACCGGTGAAACGTGTCAAGTGTATTTTTAAGTAATTTTTTATTCTTATTTCAAGGAGTTTACTATGCGAAATCGTACTTCATTACTATTGGCTACAAGCACTCTACTCTTGTCCGCTGCCACACTAGCGGGAGGAATCTCTTTCCAGGAACTCGACATCAACGCAGATGGTCTTATCGACCAAGGTGAATCCGCCAAATCACCCGTTCTGGCACCATTGTTCTCACAAGCGGACAACAATGCGGATGGCAGCCTGGATCAGAATGAGTTTTCAGTTCTCGTCAATTCCACACAAAGCCCCGGTCAAGACGCTTCCACCGAGGAAGCAGAATAAACACTATTGACTAGGTCCGCGTGCTTCAAGAGAAAGTAGCCTCTGCGGCCGCATAACGCAGCAAGTCCGGTTTACGCCGGGCTTGCTGAACAAATTCGAGACCATTGCCATCAGGGTCACGACAAAATACTGCCTTGCGTCCCGAACGACTCGCCGTGTAAGCAATGTTGATCTGATCCAATCGCAGAATTAATGCCTCGACATCATCAAGGTAAAATGCAGTATGACGATCGCGGCCAACATGGTCAGGCCGTCCAACACGTGGATCGACACTGTCGAGCTGCAACAAATGAATTTGCTGACCACCAACGTCAAGCCACGCACCCGGATAGCCAATATCAGGACGCGCATTATTCACCGTCAAACCCAACACATCACAATAAAACGTCAGCGCACTACCGAGGTCTTTAACCACAATACTCGCGTGATGAATACCACTTATTTTAAATGCCACTAATTAATACCCCTAGGAGCCTAAGTCCGACAGAATCCTATACTCCATCAATATAACCTTGTTGGAACTAGCCCTGGAACATGCTTTGTTTATGGCGAAACAACACCGAAATGTCTTCATCAGCAAAGCCTTGATCCATTAGTCGCTTATAAAGGGCACCTCTATTCATTGCTTAGGGTCTCTGGCTTACAGACGAGTCCAGGATCAAGGCATCATTGCGCAAGCAGGCTTGTGGCCTGTTAAGCAAGGATAACGCCGAGCACCCCGAGGGCACGTAGCCTGGGCTCGTCTGTAAACCCCGTAGGGCCTGATCTGAAGCACGCGTCTGCTGCGTTACAATCCTTGATAAGGCAACCAGCCTTATCGGCGGGTTGCGCCTTGCATCCGCACGCTTCAGATCAGGCAGAGGCCATAAGCAATGAATA
>NVRQ02000047.1 GCA_002400905.2 Gammaproteobacteria bacterium
CACATTCGAACCCTCGATGAAATAGTTTAGGTTGGGTTTGACCAATGCGCGCTAGCGTATTGGAACGTCGAAGCGCAGCGTAGACGGCCCGTAGGGTGAGCGTAGCGAGTAATCCCTCTCTCTCCGCCACACATGAAAGAAAGGGACCGCCAGTCCCTTTTTAATGTTTAAAGGGTGGGTTTGAACCCTGTCCTCAATGATTTGTTTTTAGCCCTGCGCCGCACTACATATTTTTCCAACTCTACCAGGAATAGCACAGAGGAGGATATAAGCAGGATGCGTAGCCATATATTGAAGTCGATTGCCGCAGTGCCAAATAAGGATTGCATTGGCGCAAGGTAAGTAAACCCTAGCTGAGCAATGATAAGCACACCAATGGCAATCAGCACATAACGGTTACCTGTTAACCCTGACCGATTAAATATCGAAGCGGTGATATAACGAGAATTAAATAGATAAAATATCTCGAACATTACCAGTGTATTCACAGCAACTGTTCGTGCATGCTCAATACTGACGTTTCGCGCCATTTCCCAAAGAAAAAGCCCGAAAGTTCCACTCATCATAATTATGGAGACAAAGGTAACCCTCCAAATAAGGTAATGAGTGAGTATAGGTTCATGGGCGTCGCGTGGAGGGCGCCGCATGACATTCTGTTCGGGTGGTTCAAAGGCGAGTGACAGTGCTAACGTTACAGCGGTAATCATATTCACCCAGAGAATCTGCACAGTTGTTAAGGGCATTTGCTGAAAACCAAATAGAATAGCGGCAAGGATAATCAATGCCTCACCACCATTGGTTGGCAAAATAAAAAGAATGGCCTTTTTGAGGTTGTCGTAAACCGTGCGTCCTTCTTCTACGGCGTGAGTGATTGAGGCAAAATTATCATCGGCCAAAACCATTTCGGCAGCTTCCTTAGCCGCTTCTGTACCGCTACGCCCCATGGCGATGCCTATATCGGCACGTTTCAAGGCTGGGGCATCGTTTACGCCATCCCCCGTCATTGCCACAATCAACCCCTGTTCTTGCATTAGTCTGACTAAAAGCAGCTTATGTTCAGGATTGACACGCGCATAGACATCAACATCTTGCACGCGTTGCCGCAACTCATCCTCACTCATTAGCTCCAGTTCTTGTCCGGTGAGTACGTCATCGACGTTGATGAGCTTAAGTTGCTGGGCGATAGCACGCGCAGTGGCACCATGATCGCCAGTGATCATTTTTACCCGGATACCCGCCAAGCCGCACGTTCGCACCGCTTCAATTGCTTCTTCCCGAGGTGGATCAATCAAACCAAACATGCCTAGAATAACCAGGTCATTCTCTACGTCACTGAACGTTAACTCCATCTGTTCATGGCTTACCGACTTGACGGCAATGGCCAATACGCGCTGACCTTGCTGTGCCATCTCTTCAATACGGTTCAACCAGTAATCTCTGTCCAGAGGCTGATCGCCATCAACCGTCCGCTGATGAGTGCACATTTCTAATACACGTTCAGGTGCGCCTTTGAGAAAGATAAAGGCATCACCGGTGTGGTTATGGTGAAGCGTTGCCATAAAACGATGTTCCGATTCAAAAGGAATGAGGTCAGTGCGTGGGTACTGTTTACTTTCTACCTCAATATCCAACCCCGTCTTTAAACCGGCGACCAGCAAGGCCCCTTCCATAGGGTCGCCATGAACCAACCATTCACGGTTATTCTGTTCCAGTGAGGCATCATTACAGAGTACTGCTGCACGAAGCGCTTCAAACAGGATGGGGGACTCCTCTGGGAGTATGTCTTTGTTTGCCAGAAAAATCGCCCCGTGGGGGTCGTAGCCCGTGCCCTCTAGCTCAAATAGATGGTCGGCGGTAGCAATCGTGCGTACGGTCATTTCGTTGCGGGTCAGGGTGCCGGTTTTGTCGGAACATATCACCGTTACCGCCCCTAAAGTCTCAACGGCAGGCAACCTGCGAATTATGGCATTGCGCCGAGCCATACGCTGGACACCGATGGCCAGTGTGATGGTCATGATGGCGGGTAGTCCTTCAGGGATCGCGGCCACCGCCAGACTGACAGCGGCAAGAAACATTTCAGTCAGGGTATAATCCCGAACCAGTGAACCGAAGGTGAAAGTGACCGCGGCTATCGCCAAGATGGCGAGCGTCAGCCAACGGCCAAACTGAGCCATTTGACGTAACAGTGGGGTTGTTACTGACTCCACTTCTGATACCAGTGTACTGATGCGACCAATCTCAGTGTGTGCACCGGTCTCAACCACCACGCCGGCCCCCTGGCCATGGGTAACAAGGGTGCCTGAATAAGCCATGCAGCGGCGATCACCGATCACTTTTTCTTGTGCGACGGGGTCGGTGATCTTTTCTATCGCCATCGACTCCCCCGTTAGTGCCGCTTCCTGAACCTGCAGCCCCTTGATTCGGAACAACCGCAGGTCTGCCGGCACCTTATCGCCCGATTGCAATAAAACGATGTCACCAGGCACCAACGCTTCGGCTTGGATCGTCATTTTCCGTCCACCACGCATCACCATGGCGTTCGGAGCAAGCATCTGTCGTATTGCCCGCAACGCATTCTCGGCCTTGCCCTCCTGTACGAAACCGATCATTGCATTAAGAAGAACGACACATAGAATAACGCTGGCATCCACCCAATGCTCCAGCATAGCGGTGATGACGCTCGCAGCAATCAACACATAGATTAAGATATTGTGGAATTGAAAGAAAAATCGCAGCAGCGGGCCACGTGTTCTTGCCTCGGGGAGCAGGTTTGGCCCGTGTTTGGCAAGTCTGTTACTTATCTCTTCAGTTGATAAGCCGTCTGCTGTCGTTTCGAGTGATTCAAAGACTGTATTGGGGTTTTTGCTATGCCAGTTTTCTGATGTTGATATCAACTCACCTGACTGCTCCTTTTGTTTTCTGAATGCTGTGGATCGACGTGTGACGATAGCACCCACAACAGCCAGAATGATCAACATAGCGAGGATGATCAACCATTCTATGGTTGTAATATCAACTCTCCAGGCAAGATCATTATTCATCGGCAGATCCTCTTATTCTGTTGTCATTATGAAAAAACATAAACACACCTTCCCAGGCTTATAGGTCGCTCGCCATTGCTAACAAAACAAGGCGTAATGCCGGTTACATCAGCCAGACCGCAGCCAGACCTGCTCCGGCCGCAACTAACAAGGGAACAAAGACCCTTATTCCCAGACCGAGGCCGCCGATAGAAATGGCAAGCATGGCCTTGACTAGTGTATTCGTGGAAGACGCAATCACTATACTTAGAACTGCTACGTCCAGCGACAGCTCAGCAATACTCATTCTGGACAGGGTCAGATTGATGGGATCAACATCGGCAATACCCGATACTGCTGCAAGCAGATAAAGTCCAGCCTCACCGAAATAATGTATCGCCGCCTTGCCTAGCAAGATCACCAACACCAGTAGTGCGCCGAAAAATAACGCTGGCTTTAGCTCCAGAGGATTGATTAAGTGAGCCAATTCACTCGGCGGGCGATCAACACTTTTGTGCCAAATTATGGCCGACGAGACTAATGTCACCAGAGTCATCACTGCCATGGGAACGATCAGTTCACTAAATAGTACCGGGTTGATGAGGCTGGAGATCAACACTATGCGTGGAAACATCGTGCCACAGGCAACCAAAATGCCAGCGGCCAGTAAATTCATCATGTTATTTTGTTTCCGGGACAGGCGCGCGTAATGCAATGTCAAAGCTGTAGATGACGCCATTCCCGCCGCCAGCGCGGTCAATATCACACCTCTCTTCGACCCTGCGATCTTCATCGAAAAATAGCCGATAAATGAGATGCTGGCGATGAGGATAACCATCCACCAGATTTCATAGGGATTTAAAGCCTGCCAGGGACCATAACCATGGTCGGGAAGGATGGGCAGGAGTACGACAGAGATCAGGAGAAGCTGTAAGCCTGCATGCAGTTCCCGCTCCTCCAGTTTTTCTAACCAGCCGTGTAAGGTATCTTTAAATCGCAACAATATTGCGGTCACCACGGCCGTAGAAGCTGCAAGGTTTACGTGCTCCGTTGTCGCCAACGCTCCCAATACGAATGTGAGCAGCATCGTAATGAGACTGGTGATGCTGGCATCCGCGTTAACGCGTCGTTGCATAACATAGGATACTGTCACGGCGGCAGTGAATCCCAGGAAGACAAAGCCAAATGCTGCCATGCCAAGGTGTTGGGATAGCACTCCAGATCCACCACCTAGAAGCCCGGTGAGGCCATAAGTACGTAGGCCTGCTATCCGCTCACCTTCTTTTGCCTCACGGGATCTCCAGCCTCGTTCGACACCAATGAGAAGACCAATAGCAAGTGCTGTACCCATAAGAGCAATCTGTTCAGCATCAGCAAGATCGTTCAATACACAGCTCCATTATTCAGCACAAAATGACTAAGCTACTTACTCTGCTACTTACTATTATGTAACGACAAGCGAACGACGATCAGGTTTTTCTCGTAATAAGCCAGTACGTTATCCCTAAAGCTAGACAACCGCTACTGTGCCAAGCACAAAAGAGAGGCGCAATCGATTTTGTATAGACGTAAACTTTTATGGCTTTTTTCTAAATAGACTGAACTTAATGATTTTTGGGATTTTTCTACAAATGGCTCCTTTGGGTCGATTGCTGTAGTTCAAACTACAGCAACGCCAAAACCACCGCCAACAAATAAAGGGATGAAGGGATTATTAAATAACGCCCCTGGCGTATCTGAATCAACGGGTCAATTATTAATCCTTCCGTTCCTTTTTCCTGGTCATAATTTGAGCCTTATACTTCTGTCGCCCTTCGGTGGCTGCTTGCCGCTCACGCCAAACAGATTATCAACGGCCTTTGCGGCTGCATCGGTATAGGGGATTAATACTTGGTCGGCACCAGCTTCTTTCAATTTTTCAGCATTGTTAGTGGTGTGGGCTGTTACCGCTACGCGCCCTTTGTAATCATGATCGCGCAAGCTACGCAGCAGGGTGAGATTGACAGACATCTCTCGCACGCTACTCAAGACCCAACGCACCTGTCCGAGCGGCAGGGTGGTGAGGAACTCCGGGTCTTCGGCATCACCATAATGGACGATATAACCGTTACTTTCATGCCGACGCACCAGGTCGGGGTCGAAATCTATGCCGAGCACGCGGTGGCCTCGTTGCTGCAATTCTTGTGCAATCCCGGAACCGAACCGCCCCAAACCAAACAGGATGACGTCGTATCCACCTTGCTCTGCATTCCCATCTTGAGCCGCTTCCCGGTGCGCTCGTTTGCGTTCGAACACACCTAACCAGGGGGAAATCCGCTCGTATAGGGAGTGGGAGTACAGAATCATGTAGGTGGAGACGCTAATGGTAATCAGTCCCACTAGGGTGATGAGGCCCATGGTGTCGGCATCGATATGTCCAAGGCTTAAACCCAGCGCTCCCATAATCAATGAAAACTCACTGATCTGTGCCACCGTCAAACCGGCCAGAAACCCGGTGCGCTTACGGTAACCCATGGCGCCCAGGATGGTCATCACAATCAGCGGGTTGCCGATAAGCACGAATAGGGAAAGGATAATGGCTGGCACCACCTGCGCGCCAACGGTGTTCATATCCAGACCAGCACCCAAATCGATAAAGAAGAACAGCAACAGAAAATCTCGCAGACCCACCAGGCGCGCACCGATGGCCTCGCGATAGGGGGTCGAGGCCAGTGACACACCAGCAAGAAAGGCACCCACCTCCTTGCTGAAACCCAGGTGCTCCCCCGCCGCACCTAGAGCTACCGCCCAGGCGATGGCGAACAACACCAGTAGTTCCGGCGAACGGGCCAACTGGTGCATCAACGGTGTCAGTATGTAGCGCATCAACAGCCCGAGGGTGGCAATGAACAGCCCTCCCTTGACCAGCACCTTGATCGCCTCCCAGCCTAGGCTTGTGGCACCGTCGGCCTCGCCCAGTGCCGTCAGACCAATCATCACCAGCACCACCGCAATGTCCTGCACGATCAAAAACCCGATGGCGATGCGCCCGTGCAGTGCATCCACCTCGCGCTTGTCGGACAGCAGCTTGACAATGATGATGGTGCTGGAGAAGGTCAGCGCCACCGCCACATAGAGGGCGGTCACCGGGGGCATTCCCAGGGCAGTGGCGATAAAGTAGCCGATGACGGAGGTGAAGAAGATCTGTCCCAGCCCGGTGGCCAGCGCCACCGGACCCATAGTGCGGATGATGTGCAGGTCCAGCTTAAGCCCCACTACGAACAGCAACAGCGCAATACCCAATTGGGCCAGCAGATCAACCTGGTCGTCTGCGGACACCCAGCCGAGTACGGACGGCCCTACCACGATGCCTACCACGATGAACGCGACGATCAGCGGCTGCCGCAGTCGCGCACCGATGGCGCCGACGATGGCAGCCACCAATAGCAGCACCGCCATTTCAGTAAAGACATCGCTAAATATGGGAGTCATGATTCAGTTGCACTCTCTGTGGATTCAGCCCAGTGTCATAAAATACATCAATTTCATCTCAGCGAATTCAGACAGCACCAATGAACTCGCCATTTCGAGAATCTGAAGATTGAGTAGATATCTCGTGCCCAATTCTTTTGATGGGTGAAATCAGCAACATCCATAGCCGCCAGTATCCGTTGATATACCTTGGATGATTCCGACTTGACTAACTATACGGGACACGGGTACTTGCGTAACAAGTGTATGTTATCACTATCAAAGATTCGATCCAGCAGTTCGCTGCTTTCGACCATCTTAATCACCAAGTTATGCCTGTCACGAAGAACCTCGCGGATAATTTCCAAAAATGGTATGTCGATAAGTACCTTGGCCTGTATGCCGATATTTTTGTTCCAAGGTATAACTAATTCTTCTAGTCTCTGTTGATACACCGCTCCTATCTTTGTCTGGAGGTCATCGGGTGATAGGTCGTGACCGATTAGTGTTGTGTTAGGCGGCATTTTGTCGGCTACCTCGACAACCGTAAGACGCGGCTGATTGTTATCCTGCTAAAATTTGAGCATAAGTACTTCATTATTTATAAGGGTCACCTTGGCACAAGGTAGTTAAAATCCAATTTAAAGATGATGAGTATGCCAATGACAATTAGCACATAACGGTTACTTGGTAAGCCTGCCCAGCTTAATGCCGATATTATATTATGAACAGGACGATAGAAAACACGAACAATTGAGCTTCCCAGAGCTTGCCGTATTATTTTTTTAATGACCTCCTTCCACCATCTAAATTAAGTGCCATCGGGCCTTTTTCTATCGCCCCCCAAAATCCCGTGTTACAAATCGATACACACTGTTACTGTACTGAAAAGCTTTATTGGTTGCCCCGAGTTAATCTAAGTCTGTCATTTCAAACTAGGTGTTAATTTATGAGCATTAAAAAAATTGCAATAGGCTCTATTGTCAGTGTGGCGCTGTCGCAGTGTTTGCCGATAGTGGCTGGAAAAAAGGCGGTGATTGTCATAGCGGACAGTTGACCAAGCAGATCAGTGAGAAGCTTGGCCTGAACGATGATCAAACGGTCGGACTGGAAGAGTTGATGGCCGAATTTAAAGATTTTCATAAAGCGATGTTCGAAGCTAGAGATCAAGTTAAAACTGAGATCACTGCTTTATTAAACGCCCCTGAGTTTAATCGAGAAAAAGTATTAGTCTTAATGCTGGAAAAAGCTCAAAAAAAAGTGACTGTAGCAGAACAAGAAGGACCAGCTTTGGTCGACGCCATAGCTGAGTTTTCTGAAAGTCTTAATTCTGAGCAGCGTGAGAAAGCAGCTTAATTTATTGAGAAAGAAATGAGTCACGGCTGGGGTGGCCAAGATTATGACAAAAAACACCACTCTGGTTGATATGACAAATCACATCGCGGTGAACACCACAGCTAGTCGCTAAATTGGTTATTATTAGCGCTATATAACGGTACGAGCCCGCAGTTTTTCTGTAGGCTCGTCATTTCTGTGTAGGGTTAATATGAGTTCCATTGTTAGAGTGTTCTATGCATAAAGTGCTGCTAATTGACGATGATGCGGCGCTTGGGCCGCCGTTGGCAGAATATTTGTCACGATTTGACTTTGAGCTTGTTAGCGAAACACATCCTAGGGACGGGTTGTTGCGGCTGCATAAAGAGTCTTTCGATGCGGTTATTTTGGATGTGATGTTGCCAGACATGGATGGTTTCGAAGTGTGTCGTGAAATTCGGAAATCAACTGAAATACCTATCGTAATGTTAACCGCTCGCGGTGATGTAATGGATCGAGTCATCGGCCTGGAGCTCGGTGCTGATGATTATCTGCCAAAACCGTTTGAGCCGCGAGAGCTTGCGATCAGATTGCAAAATATTATTAAACGTTCATTGTTTAAAGATAATAAAGATGATGCGATTCTTCGTTTTGACGATCTTGAGATAGATACGCAGCGGCGTAATGTTGTCTTGCAAGGTGAATCGCTTCGACTTACTGGCAATGAATACGAGTTACTGATTATGTTTGCTAAAGATCCCGGTAAAAAGTTTCATCGTGATGAAATACTGAATCAGCTGCGAGGTATTGATGTCGATATCCTGACGCGAGCGGTAGATATTTTAGTGAGTCGTTTACGCAGCAAATTAAAGCCATTGGATTGTATAGAGACCATCCGCGGTGTTGGTTATACTTTTAATGGCGCACGTCAATGAGCTTGGCCTCAAGCAAGAGCGGGGATAGCGTCAGTAATAGTGTATGGGATCGTTTGACTCGTTCTTTGAGTTTGCGCTTACTCATAGTGTTTGCGCTATTTACTGTGGCAATATTATTCACGCTTAAGTTTGCACTTGGGTTTGCGTTAGATAGCCAGTTTAAGGAAAATATTCGGCCACACGTTGGCCAGTATCTTAGCTATCTTCGCAAAGAGATTGGTGATCCTCCCTCTATCGAAAGTGCACGTCAACTTACTGAGCGGCTACCTATTGATATCGCTATTGTTAGTAATGGTGAAAAATGGTCTAGTCTTGATACACCCATACAGTTTGATTCGTTAGACTTTCATCGGCATAAGCGACGTAATGGTCAATCGGTTGAGATGACTCGACATCAAAACCGATTTATTTTAAAAACTACTGGTCCAGATCATCATCTCTATTTATTGATGCCAGAGAGGCCTCGGTCTATTGATAGTTTAGGTGTTGTTGTTGCGACAGTTTCGCTAATAGTTATATTAGTCTATTTATGTTACCGCACGATTCGCTGGTTGTTTAGTCCGGTGTCGGACATCCAGACAGGCGTTGCTAATTACAGTCAGGGTAATTTTGATCACCATATTCCAGTGCGGCGCACTGATGATTTGGGTGTCTTAGTTGAGCGAATTAATACCATGGCAAATGATATTAAACATATGCTGGATGCTAAACGTCAGCTTATGCTTGGTGTCAGCCATGAGTTGCGTTCACCGATTACTCGTGCAAAAGTGAATGTTGCGTTATTACCAGAGTCTTCCTATAAAGATGCTTTGGACAATGATCTGATGGAAATGGAAACAATGATCAGTGAGTTGCTCGAAAGTGAGCGGTTGAATACGTCTCATCGTTCATTAGACCTTGCTATGTGTGATCTTTCGCTATTAGCAGAAGAAGTGATTCGTGAAAGTTTTAGCGCAGCGAATATTTTGCTCGATAAATCAATAGATTCGACTGTATTGGATCTTGATAGTAAACGTATTAAGTTACTATTACGCAACCTTATCGCGAATGCTTTGCGTTATACGCCTGATGATCAGAGTGCTCCTGTAGTACGTATTTTCCGCAAACCACATAATCTTATTCTTAGTGTGATTGATCGCGGCGCAGGCATTGCGCCAGAGCATATCGAACATCTTGCCGAGCCATTTTATCGTGTTGATAGTGCACGGGCACGTCAAACAGGTGGCTATGGCTTGGGCTTGTATCTATGTCACTTGATCGCAGAGGCGCATGGTGGTGAGCTGCGAATAGAAAGTGAGCAAGGTGTAGGAACTACAGTCAGTCTTATTCTCACAGTTTGACGCGTTCCTACTGGTTAAGCGTTGTTGCGAGTATTTCATCCTGGAATTTTACCAATATTTCGAGCCTATTTAGGCTGTTAGCGATACATGATTAGTGGGATAATGCGTTTAATATTTTTGGAGTTAACCATGTACAAGAAGTTGATAGTAGTTTTTTCTCTGTTTTTTTTAGTGTTTTCAAGTGCATCAATTGCACATCATGTTAGTGACCATAAAGTTGACGCTATTGTCCTGTCAAAAGGGCATGCCCGAATAATTATTTCTGTTAGCGGTAGTAGTATTGAGGCTGAGCTTTACACGCCGACGGTCAATGTGCTTGGTTTTGTGGGCAAGCCTAGTAATGACGTAGAGAAAGCAGAGTTTGATGCAGCGAGCACGTGGTTTTCTCAAGCAAGTAATGTATTTACATTTGCTGAAGCCGCACAGTGTGTTGCCATTGTGGCCGAAGTGAATACGTCAAACATTGATGGTCAAGCCAAGGCTGATAACGCAAAGCTCGCGGAATTTGATGTTTATTATGTATGGGAATGTAAAAATCCAGCAGCACTCAATCAAATAGAGGTTAACTTGTTTGAGCAGTATCCTACTCATAAAGAAATTTTTAGTAAGAGGCAGGGTGTCGGCGAAATTAAGCGTGATAAGCTGGTTGCTACCAAGAATAGTATTGGCTTGAAATAATATCGCTTACGATGATTTAAAATAAATGCGCCCCGGTGATCAGAGCTTCCTTAAGATAACACCGGCTAGGCATAACATATTGTATCGTGTTTTTCTACTGCTAATGGCCAGCCCTGAATTCATATAGTAGCAGTTGACGAGGTTGCTCTAGCCCGTGATGGGGTAATGTGGCGATTAATTTTCAAAATCCGGGTGCTGCGGAATTTCAGATTAGGCCGATTTATTCTTGTAGGCCAGAATGCGACTCGCGGGTATACGCAGCTGTACAATTAAGTAGTCGCAGAAGTCGTCTGCATAGTTTTGCTCACTTATTGCTCTACGCATGCACTCGAGCCAAGCGTTAGCATCAGGGTCGTCGATAGAAAAAGGCGCATGTATCTTGGGTATATTGATGGTACCGTATTTCTCTTTATATAAGCGTGGCCCACCTAGCCAGCCACAGAGAAATAGCGCCAGTTTATCGATAGATAATGTGAGGTCAGCAGGGTGCATTTCACGTATCGTTTGAGCAAACTCCAAGGTATCCATTTTATGGTAAAAATTTTCGACGAGCTTATGGATACCATCAATACCACCTGCTGCAAGAAATGAAGTGTCGCCGTCACCATATTGAGCATTGAGTTTCATGATTAATCCAATTTGAAATCATGAAGATTATAACTGACGGATGTTATTAAACGAACTGAAAGAGCTGACATAAGCCCTGATAAAGAGATGAAAATATCAGGGCTATGCCAGAGACGATATTGTTAATAGTCTATTCGAAAGAATGACTCTAGTTTTTAACTCTCAATAGCATGTTATCGATGTTGCCACGGCCTGCCTCAGGGTCTGCATCAGGTTTATTCATTAATACCGTGATTCCACCGCGCATAGCCGAGCTCATATTGTGATCAACAATGGCATTATTACTTGAACGGTTTGCAGGTGAGACGATGTCGTAACTTGCCGACCCCGATACGGGAACCAAATGTGTTTGCATATCGTAGATAATGTTTTTTGGACTACCGTTAACGTAAACACGATCCCAAATGCCGGCGATTGGGTGCATGCTAGCGACGTTATTGATGTTGGCGTTAACGTAATGAATGCGGACTAACTCACCAGGCTTTGATTGCAAGACCAACTTTGAATCTGGGTCATGCACTGGACTGTAATGAAATGCTTTACCGTTGATCAGTGTTTTTGACCAGCCAGTATTCTCCATCATACCTTCAATATTAAGTGGGTCGGCCCAGAATTGAGATTGAACGATAAAGTATTCACGATCTGGTTTTGGGTAGGCTTCAGTAAAGCCCTCTTTTGGGTCAACCATGATGACGCCGAACATGCCGCGTGAGATATGCATGGGCATCGGGCTAGCGCCACAATGGTAGAGGAACAAACCCGCGTAATTCGCTTCAAAGGTGAATTTTTTAGTTTCGCCAGGATTAGCCGGACCAAATTCATCAAGCACATCGACTATGGCAGCATGAAAGTCCATTGAATGAGCAAAGGCATTAGTCTTAGGGTTAATCAGTGTAAATTCGACGATATCACCTTGCGTGACACGCACTACAGGTCCGGGCATCTTGCCGTCAAATGTCATTGCGGCATATTTGATTTTTCCAGCATTATCGATCTCGACTTCATTTTCCATCGCAGTCATCGTGACCTGATGGACGCGTTTACCCTTTCTTTCAATTACCTTATGGCTTTGATGTTCATTGGCGTCATGGTCCGGGTTCGCTTGTACCTGAGATGGAGATAAAAAAAATGCGATGGACACGAGTAATAGCATCGTTGCTATTACCATCATCGTTGATAGCTCATTAGTGCGCATGGTCGTTGCTCCTGTATAGAGGCGAAACACAATAAGATTCATATTAAATACATGTATTATTTTGAGTGAGTTCTCAGTCCAAGTCAAGTCAGCGATGTCATTACGATATGGCAATCTATATGGTATTGTTTAAAGACTATAAAAATTGGTTTACCGGTACGCTATTATGCAATTAACACAGTACACCGACTTTTCGCTTCGTACCTTAATTTACCTTGGGTTGCATAGTGATGCACTCTCTACAATTACTGAAATTTCAGCGAGTTATAAAATATCCCGCAATCACTTGGTTAAAGTTGTGCATCAATTGGGTGCGCAAGGTTTGATTGTTACCGTTCGTGGAAAAGGCGGCGGTATTCGTCTTGCTGGCTCCCCGGACGAGATTAATATTGGAGATGTAGTGAGACGCTTTGAGAGCTTGGCGCTGGTTGAGTGTTTCTCTGATAGCAATACTTGTGCGATTAGCCCGTCGTGTCGCTTACGTGGCGTGTTAAAAGAAGCAATGCAAAGCTTTATGAGCGTGTTAGACAATTACACGCTTAAAGATCTGCTTGTTAACCAGAAAAAAATGAAGTCGTTATTAAAAGTTGTTGTGATGCAATAATTGATTTAATAACTTGTTCATCAAGACGTTTGATGCGTCATAGTGTTCGTTGGTGTTTGCGATAGTTGCAGCATCTTGAATATAGCGATCGCTGACTAAGTCATTGGCACAGAATTGAATAATATTGTGTGTGCTTGATGGCGTCATTTCTAAATGAAACTGTAATGCGAGCACGCGGTCTGCAACGCTAAATGCTTGGTTTTGACAGGCTTCACTCGATAGCAGAGGTGTTGCTCCTTCGGGCAGGTCAAAGGTATCGCCATGCCAGTGTAGAGCAGTAAAGCGTTCTGGTAGATGTTTACCGAAGGCGCTATTACTTGCTTTTTTAGTTTTTTCTATGTCGAACCAGCCAATTTCTTTGTGTGTATTTGGGTATGCTTTTGAGCCTAAGGCGTCGGCAATAAACTGAGCGCCAAGACATACACCGAGCACTGGTTTTTTATCGTTGATCGTTTGTTTAATGAACTTTCTTTCTTGTTTTAACCAAGGGTATTGTTGATCATCGTAAATACCCATTGGGCCGCCCATAATGATGAGGGCATCAAATTCATCCGGTTGTGGAAGATGACAGTCTTGGTAAAAATGAGTGCTGCTTAGGTGGTGAGCACTATGTTCGAGCCACGTACTTATAGAGCCAAGACCTTCGAACGGAACATGCTGTAATGTGTGGATGCGCACGATGCATAAACCCTATAGAGAGTGTGAGAATTCAATGAGCACTAAGTTCAAACGAACGTGTCTGTGATAGCATAAGCCCAAAATATTGAGAGTATCAGAAATGATAAAAGAACCGCCGCGCTACCCATATCCTTGGCCTGCTTAGCCAGATCATGAAGCTCAGGTGAGGCTTTGTCGACGACGGCTTCAATGGCACTATTTAGTAGCTCTACAATTAGAATCGCGATATGCGATGTTACGAGCAAGACTTTAACAGGCAGATCAAAAGGTAATAACAGGGCAGCAATAGTAAGCGGGGCGAGTAGCATAAGTTCTTGTCTAAATGCCGCTTCGTTTTTTATTGCATGACTAAGTCCGCTCAATGAATAAGTAAACGCCGTCAATATGCGTTTAGCACCTTTTTTGGGCTTAGGCTTTTTGTTTGCGGTCACAAGGATCGGCTGCCGTAACGCCATCGTGTTCCATCCTTGGTGTCTTCAAGTTCGATATTTTCCGTAGTAAGCTGATTACGAATTTCATCGGCGCGCTGATAGTTTTTTGCATTTTTTGCTGCAATGCGTTCTTCAATGAGTTGGTCGATGGTTGCTTTGTCTAAACCACCGTCATCTTTGGCGCCTTTAAAATAATCATCGGCGTCGCGTTGTACTAATCCTAATAGGTAACCGCTGTTGATAATTTTTTCCTTAAGTTCAGCTTGTTCTTTAGGGTCTGATGATTTGTTCAACTGCCGGGCGCACTCGTGTAAAGCACTGATTGCCAGAGGCGTGTTGAGATCGTCTTCTAGTGCGTTCTGCACCTCAACATCAATCGTGTTGGTGTCTGCGGTGTCTTGTTCGCACGTACGTAAAGCTTGGTAGATGGCATCAAGCCGGTTGCGCGCCTGGATAATTAAATCCTCTGACCAGTTTAATGGTGAGCGATAATGCGTTGAAAGTAAGGCAAAACGAAGCACTTCACCATCGTGATCTTTGAGCAGGGCATGAACCTGGCGCACATTACCAATCGATTTAGACATTTTTTCTTCATCAATGGTGATATAGCCGTTATGCACCCAATAACGAACATATTGCTCGTTGTCGGCGCAGCAACTACCTTGCGCTAATTCGTTTTCGTGATGCGGGAACGTTAAGTCTTGGCCGCCACCATGAATGTCTATGGTGCCACCAAGGTGTTTACGAATCATGGCTGAGCATTCGATATGCCAGCCAGGTCGGCCACGACCCCAAGGACTATCCCAGCCTGGTACGTCATCATCTGACGGTTTCCACATAACAAAATCGGCCGGGTGTTTCTTATAGGGTGCCACTTCGACCCGTGCGCCGACAATCATGTCATCTAACGAGCGCTTCGATAATTTGCCATAGTCTTGGTTGGATGGAATATGAAACAACACATGGCCTTCAGCCTCATAGGCATGGCCACGTTCAATTAATGACGAAATCATCGAAATCATTTCATCGATATTATCAGTCGCTAAGGGTTCTAATGTAGGTGTTTCGTTATAGAGCGCTTTCAAATCATCGTGATAGGTGTCGATAAAACGTTTAGCTAGTGCAGAGATGTCTTCGCTATTGTTTTTTGCCGCAGCAATAATTTTATCATCGATGTCAGTAATATTGCGGGCATAAACGACATTTTTGTAATGTCGTTTTAAAACACGATTAAGCACATCAAACACCACGGCCGGGCGTGCGTTACCGATATGAATATAGTTGTAAACCGTTGGGCCGCAGACATACATAGTGACGCGATCTGGGTCGAGTGGTTCAAAGACTTCTTTCTTTGCGTGCAAGGTATTGTAAAGTTGTAATGGCATAGGTGTTGTTAATTACTTTTAATTATTTGTATAAAGAATCGGGGTCAATCATGGGCTCATCGTTTATCGACACCCTATCGTTCTCGACGACAAGATAAAAACAATGGCGGCGCGCGGTATGGCAGGCAGCGCCTTGCTGATCGACACTGAGCAATAAGGTGTCGCCGTCGCAGTCGATTTTCATTGATTTCAATTTTTGCCAATTGCCTGAGCTTTCGCCTTTACGCCAATAATCTTGGCGTGAGCGAGACCAATAGCAAACTTGGCCTGTTTTCAGAGTTTCTTCGATGGCGGCTTGGTTCATCCAAGCCATCATTAATACCTCACCGCTGTCGTGCTGTTGGGCAATGGCGGGGATTAGCCCATCATCATTGTACTTAAGGCTTGCCAGGCACTCGTTCAAGCCAACGCTATCACCGCATTTTCTCCGTTCCAATTGTTTGAACGAGATCTGTTGCACAGAGGGAGTTTCTTTGGCCACGGTCAACCCTTCAAAAAACGATATAGTATAGTATAGATCCAATAATATCAGCGCCACGTCAGGTTGTGGTCGGTATTGCAGCAGTGTAGGGAGTCCAAAATGAGTTCGTTGTTGATCGTCAATGCCATTGTC
>NVRQ02000048.1 GCA_002400905.2 Gammaproteobacteria bacterium
GACGATGTCCGAGCGAGCAAGGATGTCATCAATAAACTGTTGTGGAATTTTACCCGCCATATGCAGATTCTACCTTGCTCAGTATCAGGTCGGCTAAGATTTGTAAGGCAGAGAAGCTTGGGGATAAGGCGGAGTTACTAAGGAGCACATTGATTAGACGACATACGCGGAGCCTATTGGCCTGCGCCCTGAGTGATTAGCGATAGCCCATCGCGAGGAAGTACTCTTGGGGTGCGCCTGCGTTGGTCACTATGAAAAAATCCTCACCGTATGCGTAGTCGCTTGCAAAATAGCGAAATAAAAAATTTGTTACCGGCGATAATAGATCTCGCAAAGCGGGCGGGCGAACATATATTGCAAGTGTACAAAAGTGAGTTTGAGGTAACAGAAAAAGAAGATCGCTCACCGCTAACCGAAGCCGATCTGGCTGCTCATAATTGTATCGTCGCAGGCCTTGAATCACTGACACCGGATATTCCAGTTTTGTCAGAAGAATCGGCAAAAATTCCTTTTTCAGAGCGACAGACCTGGAACCGTTATTGGTTGGTTGACCCGCTTGATGGCACAAGAGAATTCATTAAACGTAATGGTGAATTCACCGTTAATATCGCCTTGATTGATAATCATGAGTCTGTGCTTGGTGTTATCTACGTACCTGTGCAGGGGTTTAGTTATTATGCCGCCCGTGGGGAGGGGGCATTTAAACAGTCAGAGGGTGAGGCGCCTGCTAAGATTTCGAGCAAGAAATGGGAAGGCGGCACACTAAAGGTTGCTGGTAGTCGCTCACACCGTTGTGATTCACTTGATAGTATGCTTGAAAAAATAGGTGATTATGAAATCATCAGCATGGGTAGTTCGCTCAAATCATGCCTTGTTGCTGAGGGCGTTGTACATATCTACCCACGTTTTGGGCCAACCTCAGAATGGGATACTGCGGCGGCGCAATGTGTGGTTGAAGAAGCTGGCGGCCGCATAACAGAAATGTCGTTTAAGCCTTTACGCTATAACACAAAGGATTCTTTATTAAACCCCTGGTTTTTCGTTGCTGGAGATCAAGATATCGATTGGCAGCAATATATTCCAGATGATGATGTGGTGCCCTTGTCAAGACAGACTAGTAAGATAAAAGAAAAGCGACGTCCCGTTTAAATGAAACGCCGCTTTTTTGTTGAGACTAGACTATGTCAAAACGATCCAGATGCATCACTGTAGCCCAAGCATAGATAAAGTCTTGAACAAACTTTTCTTCTGCGTCGGCGCAAGCATAAGCTTCGGCTAGAGCCCGTAGCTGCGAGTTAGAACCAAAGATAAGATCGACACGTGTGCCAGTCCATTTCACTTCGCCTGTTGTGCGATCACGACCTTCGAACACCTCGTCATCTTCTGAGGTTGCCTTCCAAGTCGTGCTCATGTCGAGCAAGTTGACAAAGAAGTCATTCGTTAAGGTTTCAGGTCGTTGAGTGAAAACGCCGTGTTGTGAGCCATCAGCATTGGTATTCAATACACGCATACCACCAACTAAAACGGTCATTTCCGGTGTGGTGAGTGTTAACAATTGTGCGCGATCCACCAACAACTCTTCTGCCGACACAATGTGTTTAGCTTTAAGGTAGTTACGGAAGCCGTCGGCAGTCGGTTCGAGTGCCGCGAATGACTCAACATCAGTTTGCGTTTGTGAGGCATCGGCACGACCTGGTGTAAACGGAACTTCCACATCGTGGCCCGCTTTTTTAGCCGCTTGCTCAATACCAACGCCACCGCCGAGAACGATGACATCGGCCAATGAAACCGCTTTACCGTCAGGTGCTGATTTATTGAAGTTCTGCTGAATGCCTTCTAAGGTTTGTAAAACCTTCACTAATTGCTTGGGTTGGTTCACTGCCCAATCCTTTTGCGGCGCAAGACGAACGCGCGCGCCGTTAGCGCCACCGCGCATGTCAGAACCGCGGAAGGTTGACGCCGACGCCCAAGCCGTAGAAACGAGTTGCGAAACTGATAGGTTAGACGCAATAATTTTAGCCTTGATGGCCGATTCATCTTGCTCATCAATTAATTCATGCTTAACTTCTGGGATAGGGTCTTGCCAAATCAGCTCTTCGGCAGGAACCTCGGCACCGAGATAGAGTGCGCGAGGGCCCATATCACGGTGTGTCAGTTTAAACCACGCACGAGCAAAGGCGTCAGCAAACTCTTCAGGATTCTCATGGAAGCGACGTGAGATCGGCTCGTAGAGTGGGTCCATTCTTAGGGCCATGTCTGCTGTCGTCATAATCGGTGCGTGCGACTTTGATGGATCGTGTGCATCCGGCACAGCATTGGCTGCGGCACCTTCTTTTGGTATCCACTGGTGCGCGCCAGCGGGGCTTTTAGTTAGCTCCCACTCATAACCAAAGAGCGTATCAAAGAAGCTGTTGTCCCATTGTGTTGGTGTTGGGGTCCAGGCACCTTCGATACCACTGGTAATGGTATCGACGCCTTTACCGCTGCCCAAACTGTTTTTCCAACCTAAGCCTTGTTCTTCAATGCCCGCCGCTTCAGGTTCAGGGCCAACGTGTGCTGGGTCACCGGCACCGTGAGCTTTACCAAAGGTATGACCGCCGGCGACGAGTGCTACGGTTTCTTCGTCATTCATCGCCATGCGACCGAAGGTGTCGCGGATATCGCGTCCAGACGCAACCGGGTCAGGTGTGCCATTCGGCCCTTCTGGGTTAACGTAGATCAAACCCATTTGCACTGCGGCCAGTGGGTTTTCAAGGTCACGCTCGCCTGAATAGCGTTTGTCACCAAACCATTCGTTCTCAGAGCCCCAATAGATGTCTTCTTCTGGTTGCCAGGCATCTTCACGGCCGCCAGCAAAACCAAAGGTCTTAAAGCCCATTGATTCAAGCGCGCAGTTGCCGGTCAAAATCATCAAATCAGCCCAAGAGATTTTTTTACCATACTTTTGTTTAATCGGCCAAAGTAACATGCGTGCTTTATCGAGGTTGCCGTTGTCAGGCCAACTGTTCAGCGGAGCAAAGCGCTGGTTGCCGGTACCGGCACCGCCGCGACCATCACCAGTACGGTAGGTCCCTGCACTATGCCAAGCCATACGAATAAATAAAGGACCGTAGTGACCATAGTCAGCAGGCCACCAATCTTGCGAGGCGGTCATCAACTCCATGATGTCTTGTTTTAAGGCGGTCAGGTCAAGGCTCAGAAATTCTTCTGCATAGTCGAAATCTGGGTCCATTGGACTAGATAAGCCAGAATGTTGATGCAAAATGTTCAGGTTTAACTGGTTTGGCCACCAATCACGGTTTGCGGTGCCGCCGCCGGCTGAGTGTTTGTTGCTACCACCCGAAAATGGGCATTTGCTCTCGTCAGACATGTCTTATCTCCTAATGATTGAATGAATTCCTCTGTTGGTATGCAGTTATAGTCTTTCCGTGGCCTCCTGACTAATTTATTTTTTCGAAGCTACCGATAGGTATGAGTAAAGACGGGCGATTAAATAATATTGATATGCTTTTTCCTAGATTAATATTACTGTGCAAAAGCTTCAACTTCTAGTCGAGTCATTTTCACATGGGTTCTGCCTTTAGAATCAACGGGATGTTGTAATGTGTATTCTGTTACTAAGTCATCGAGGAAACGGTCTCTATTGTCAGCCGGTAGCTGGTCAGTGTAAGGAAACCATGTGGTTCTCAGCCATCCTTTCAACCCTTCTGTATCGTTATGCATCATATCTTTTTGTTTCAATTCTATTCTTTGTGCTTTGTAACCGTAGGTTGGTAGCCATGCTTCATAATCTACTACATCACAGAAGTTATAGGGTGAGGCGAAACAATTGAAATATTGTTTCCATCTATTAGAAGAAGTGATTTGAGCTACTGATTCAAGCAATTCATTAGCGTTACCGGCACCGCCCATTTGGAATAATATCTTTGCATTGGTGTTGAGATTTTTCCTAAGAGATTGTAGTACGGCTGTGTGGTCGGCTATCCAATGTAACGTGGCATTAGAGAAGGCGATATCTAATTGTGTGTTCAGGTTTATCTTAGTGGCATCCATGTGTATAAATGCTAGATTGTCGCTAGAAAAATTTTGTTTTGCCAACCTCACCATGCTCATTGATTGGTCAATCCCTATTACAGAACCTCCTTTTAAAGTTTGGGCGATTTTTTGTGTTATGCGACCATCTCCGCAACCGATATCCAAAACATTTTCATGTCCATTGAGGGATAATTTTTCTACCAATTCATTAGCCCAAGCTTCTTGCGCAGAAGAGTTCAGCGCGTAGTCTTCTGCGTTCCATTTATGTTCAGTGTTCATAATTTAGGTATTCAAGTTAGCTAGCCTGATAATAAATTTTAAATTTTGGTTATTTCTCCCACCTGCTAGAAATATCACTACTAAACTCTTCCCAGGCACTGCGCGCTGAGGCACCAAGACGCTTACCTAATTTCGGTTTGAGTTTGTACTGAATTTCGAAAATGTTTGAGTCTTTACTTTTCTCTAATAAATAATCATCACTGGTCATGAGTTCGTCGATCAGTTTGAGTTCGAGTGCTTGTTGGCCGTACCAGTGTTCGCCGGTAGCGACTTGTTCTATATCTAGCTCTTCACGGTGTGCGGTAACGCTGGATTTAAATAGGTCGTGAATTCCTTCTAAGTCTTGTTTGAGTTTTTTGCGGTCTTCGTCGGTATTTTTACCAAACATAGTAATTGTGCGCTTGTATTTCCCCGCGGTGATTTGTTCGAAATCGACACCGTGTTTTTCTAAGACGCGATGAAAGTTAGGGATTTGTGCCAGTACGCCAATCGAACCAATAATGGCAAAAGGCGCGGCGATAATTTTGTTGGCAGTGGACGCCATAAGGTAGCCACCGCTAGCGGCAACTTTATCTACGGCAACAACAAGCGGTATGTCACGTTGACGTAGCCGTAATAATTGCGAGGCAGCTAGGCCGTGCTCATGCACCGTGCCGCCAGGATTTTCTAAACGCAGTAAGACTTCATCGTCTTGATTAGCTATGGTCAGTAATGCAGTGATTTCTTCACGTAGCGATTCGACGGCTGTAGCGCGAATATCACCTTTAAAATTTAGTACAAAAACACGATGTTTAATTTTTTCTGTGGCCTCTTTTTTCTTTGCCTTGATTTCTTTTTTATGTGCTTTGCTTACTTTTTTAAGCGATTTTTTATCTAAGACCTCATACTCTAATAATTCGCGCATGGTGTCGTATTTTTCGTTCATATTCTTTACGAGAAGACGCTCCGCCGTTTTGTCGCGGCGGCCGAGCGAAATAATGGCGGTTAATGCGATAACTAGCGCGATTAATAAAGTCGCCGTTTTTGCAAAGAAAAGTCCGTACTCAATTAATGCTTCAATCATTTAATTATCCAGTTGTTCAACCCAGTCGGCAATAAAGACATTGGTCTCGTGTGGTTTTTCGTTATGGCGGTTAGATCCCCAGAGCAATTTTTACCGTTATGTGAAAACATAGGAAAGCCGTCAAAGTCACCAGTATACGTCACACGCTCAAGTTCTTTTGTGTTGATGTCGACGAGATACAAACCAAATTCTCGACCTTTAGGGGCATGAAGGTTGGAGGCGAATATAATCTTCTCGCCCGACGGGTGAAAAAATGGGCCAAAGCTGGCTTTGCCATAACCGGTGATGTGTTGTTTAGTTGAGCCGTCTACGCCGATGAGGTAGAGATGAAGAGACGTAGGGCGGATTAAACCTTTATCTAATCGGCGTTGGTGCTCGGCTAAACCTTCGCTATCATTGTCAAGGCGCCAGGGATAGTCTTTACTGAAATCTGCGGATGATGGGCAGTCTTTTACGTCCGCGCGGGTTGAGGCATAAAGAATGTGTTGGTCATCGGGGTAGAAAAAAGAACAGGTGGTGGTGTTATCGCCTGTGCTAAGCAACTTTTTATCACTACCGTTGATATTCACAGAATAGAGTTGATCGCATTGTTTTTCAGCGTTACGTACTGTTGCTTGAAAGACGAGTTTGGTGTTGTCATAAGCAAAATAGGCCTCGACATTTTGACCGCCAAATGTTAACTGCTTGGTATTGGCTAAATGCGTGTCACGACTGTCACCTAGAGAATGTGTTTTTGATTCAAAAGTGGCTTCATTGCTTGAAGCTGGGTGCTGTTGCTTTGATCGTTGTCGATACAAGCCACTAATGAGGCGACGCAAAACAGACTAAAGGCCACCGTTGAACGGCGTGGCCGAAAGAGTCTGATCAAAGACCCTGTGGATAGCTAAAGTGTACGAGAGTTCGACTCATTTCGCGACTCTAGTTGGCGACCTTTTTGGTCCGTAATCTGTACCCTTATACTGCGTAGTATTGGTTAGAGTTTGATTTCGATGCCTGTAAAAAAGCTGCGATCGATGCCTGGATTGAAAAGACCATTTCCACCATTGGCGTCACCATTTAGATTGGCAGCGGTGCTTGTATTAGAGGCAAAGGTTTCATCTTCTAGATTGCGTGCTTCTAAGAATACTTTAAATTGGTCATTGATTTGATAAGACGCTTTGAGTCCGTAGATGACATAAGCATCGTTGCCAACAGTATTGGAAAAATCGACATAATGACTGTCGGCGTACTGAATAGTAGGCCCGATGTTAAACCCCGATTGATTATGAAAGGTAAATTCAGCATTGGCAAAGTTGCGCGGAATACTTGGGAGTTCATTACTTCCAAATAAGTTGTCGTTATCAAATTTAAAATTATTATAGGTGTAGGCAAGGGCCATATTGAGCCATGGTGTTAATGCGCCTGATACGCCGAATTCGGCACCTTTGTGCACCGTATCGTCTGCATTTGAGGTGATGGTGTCACCATCTTGTAGCGGGTTTTCAACCGTTAAGATTTCATCTTCGATGTTTGAGTAATACAGTGCTAATTCATAGTTCATATTTCTTAGAGTGCCACGTGTGCCGACTTCGAAAGTGGTAGCGATTTGTTCATCAAGTATGCCTTCCGTTGTATTGTCTAAATCTACCGCAAAAGCGCTCGCCGTTGGTGCTTCGAAGCTACGACTCAAATTTGTAAAATACTGGGCGTTTTCGGTCGGTGCCCAAATTAGGCCGAGCCGAGGACTTAAGCCGGCATAATTTTCTTCACGTTCGCCAAAGGCGCTGCTACGTAGATCAAGCTCGCTCGATTCACGACGTGCAAAAACAGCTTGGGTACCAACAATCACATCTACCGTATCATTGATATTGATGGTGTCTTGGACAAATAACTCTAAGCCGTATGACCGTGAGTCACCACGTTCGGTAATGGGACCTTGGTTAAAAGGAACGCCTGCAGCAAGACCGAAGTTGCTTGATCGGGCGTCATTAGATTCGCCCCAGCTTGCCAAAGCACCGTAGATCAAGTTGTGATGTTCTCCGATAGGTTGTTCAACCCGCGCGCTTGCGGTAGTGTCATTTTGATCTGATAGTAATAAAGCAAAACGTAGTGGGTGGAAAAAGTCTAAGTGTTGAAAGCTCAGTCCAAAGTCGGCTTTACCACCATTCGCTAGTGGCACGCTGTGCTGTGCGGAAATTCGATATAAATCAAAGTCGCGTTGTGAATTGACTAATTCTGAGCCGGGGTTCGCTTGTGACGGGTCCGCTTCTAGTTGGTCGCGCGTCAAAGAGCCAGGTAATTCGAGGTTATTGTCTTGAATGTCTAAATGAATGCGTGTCTCGCTACCGGAATCCCATTGATAACCAGCGTTGGCGTAAAAGCGGAGTGTGTCTTGCTCGGCATTGTCACGAAAACCATTTTGTGTGATTCCAGTGAGCGAGCCGTAGACATCCCAATGGTCATCAATGACTTTACCGTGGGTTAGTTGAAAACGGCGGTAGTCATCGCTACCTAACTCAAGACGCTGGGTAAAGCCCTCAATAGTGCGTGCATTGGGAGAGACAATATTAATTGCACCGCCTAATGTCGCAGCACCAAACTCTAATGCATTGGCACCACGATAAACTTCAATGTGTTGCGCGACGAGTGGCTCAAGTAATTGTGGGCGAAAATTACCGTCAGCTTCATTAAGCGGCAGGCCATCGCGCAGCAAGCGAATGCCGCGTGTATTAAAGGTGAGTGATATGCCTGAGCCACGAATAGAAAGCCGTGTCTCATCAGAACCAAAACGGCTTTGTGCATAGACGCCAGGCGTTAAGCGTAGCGAGTCAGCGATGTCTCTGACGGCACCATTACGAAATTGTTCGGCGTCGATTAATGTTGTGCCGCCCGGTACTGCATCGAGTTTTTCTTGAGACGCCTCTATCGATGGAGTGGTGAGACTTGGCTTGGCTTGATCTCCCTCAACCAAAATTTCTGATAGCTCAACTTCGTTTTCAGCCTGTGCTGATAATGCCAGCATGACAGCTGCCACTGATGCAACGAGTTTAATATTTCGCATGAACAAATACCGTGTAAAAGTGTCAGACAGGAAGAACTGCGTGGCGAGATTATAGGGCCTGAGTCTAAGGTCGGGAATGCGGCAAATTGTCGCACCCCATGTATATGTCTGGGTGCATCTACAGTTATGACAAGTTGTAGCGGTGTTTACAGTTTTAATAGATAAGGAGTGCTAATAATCATGGATGAACTTTGGTGGTAAAAACCTAACTTGATATTAGTTTTTTAAACAATGCCTGCTAATAACAGCCAAGTTAACTAAGCCTAATAATAGTCATGGGCGCTAGCGCCATATCTTCACTGGGCGACGCATGACCAAACAAAATTATTGATCAATAAAAACCTTGAGTGTTTCATGCGCTGTATGAAATTTTGTTCAACATTACAATTTTTCGTTATGCTCTGGCTATGAAATAGTTGAACCTGCCCAAGGTGGTCTGCCTGTGTGATCGGCATGATGTTCGGCGTCAAGATGCTAGGGGATACCGGGGTATTTTAGATATTATATGTGTGCAGCGATGAAGCAATTAGCTGGCTAGGCCTCCCCTTGCAAATCTTAACGCAGGCTTAACAAATTGATAACAAAAAATTAATAAACCATTTGACCGCGTATGGTTATTGCGGATATATTGCGCCAACGAGTGATCGGGAGAGTTCTCTCGATGCTTGCAGTTTTGTGTATCTTGCAGTTTTGTATATAACGCTTGCAGTAAGTGGCGATATAAAGTGATAAGACTGGGAAATATTGTAGGAATAGTGGTTCAAATTTAAGACTAGGAAGGTCTGCGCTAAACAGGTGTTTCTGGTCGCTCTGTAGGGGGCTTGATATGGATATAAAAACACCTTGGCTACACGCGCTTGCAGTGATGGGCGCAATCATTGGACTTATCGGTTTTATTTCGCAGGCCCATGCCCGTCATGGGGAATTGCCGAATCGCATTGCAGAACCGGCACCGTATAATCTTCAAGAAGCTGGTTTCTTCGGCGGCTTCACAGGCCATGCACCGCCCTTTGAAAACGACTGGAATACCGTTAACAATCCTGGTCAGTGTTCAGGTTGTCATGATCGTATTTTTAGTGAATGGAATGGCTCCATGATGGCTAATGCCTGGCGCGATCCAGCTTGGCAAGCCGTATTTTTGTTAACGGCACGTGCGACAGCGACCGATGGTTGCGGTGATGTGCTTGAGAACCTTAATGCGCAAGGCCAGGCGCTAGACGGTACCGAGGCCTATGCCTGTAATGACCTCAACCCGTTTGCTATCGATGGCACTTCATCCAGATTCAATCTCGGTGGTGGTGCGACGTCCACTACGACAGAGTCCGGTTCGCTTTTTGATGACTTTTGCTCGCGTTGTCATATGCCCACTAACTATGTTGATGCGGTGCCACTTGCTGGCGTCAATATAGATGATCTGGGTGATGGCAGTAATTTTGAGCACGCAGCGGTCATCCCAAACTACGATCCCACTTCATCAAATGGTACTAACAGAGCCTATGCCACAGTTATAGATTCGGCGCAGTCGCTTTATCGTAATACTCAAAGTGGTAAGCGCGGTATATTTTGCGCAGTGTGTCACACCAACGCAGAGTCAAAGCGCACGCCTTATTCGACCTATGTGCAATCAGGAGTCGAATATATTCCTTCTCAGGGTAGTGGTTCACGTTCGAGTATCTTGGGTAATGCAGGTAACGTAGGTAGCATTCCGGATGCGAACAGCCCTAACTTAGGCTACGGTATTGGTGCTGGCGCGTGGCGTCTGTCGCCCAATGCTATTAACCGACCAGCACGTTTTGGGCCAATCTGGAATGGCGCTGTTGGCGGTGTTGATCCGTACATCAGTGACGTTTTTGATACCACGATAGCTAACCAAGATCGTTTTGCTGGTGGTGGC
>NVRQ02000049.1 GCA_002400905.2 Gammaproteobacteria bacterium
ATGTGTATCTCTAGATCAAAGCTAACCAAGGTGTTTGGAATATAAGCGTACCAAGCGGCGCTGCCATCAAGAAATACTCCTCTCTTGTCAATAATTCCGAGTGTTGAACTAAAGCTGCGCGCGTTTTCCTTGTTGGATTGTTGTAAATCGTGATTGATCGAGCCAGCGTAGCGGAGAGTGACTTGTTTGTTTTCAGGTATTTCAGTAATACGGTAGAGATTGAGGTGATCAGGAATATTTTGTTTTGGTAGTTTTTCAATGTTGCCATTGCTGTCGATAACTAAATCGCGATGCAGTAGGAATTCAATTGAATTATCGCTGACAGTCATTTCATCAGAGAAACGTAAGGTGTCGCTAACACTGATATACGATTTGGATGGTTCTATAGTGACGTTAAGTTGATGGTGAATCGTCGCATTCGCAACATTACCATATAAAAATATAAAAATTAAATACGAAAATAAGCGTATTGGCATGGTGTCTACACATTAGGCGATGTCGATATTCGACATCGCGGTTAATAAAAGCTCTTCTTGGTTGAGGGCCCAATTTAGGACGTTATCACTGTGTGGGTAAATACACTAAAAGCATTAATGCTAGCAATGAGATGGCCCAAATTATTATATAGAGCGTGACAGATTGTTTGGCTTTGTTTTTTTGTAGCCATGTGCGAGGTTTGACGCCACGTACGAATAACACAATTTTTGCGGAGAGGTTGACGCAGACAATATTTACAGCCAAAAGTAGCCCCGCGCCATAAGCCAGTTGATATTCTTGGTTGGCTGCCATAATACCGATTGTCGCGGCAGGCGGTAATAACGCAACAGCAACCATGACGCCGACTAAGACGCTGGGCAAGCCTGTAGTAAGAGAGAGCACTGCTGCTGCGCCAGAAGCGAGAGCTAGCGCTGCGCCGCTAAAGCCGACAGAGGTCCTTGCCATAAGCTCATGGCTATCAATAGGACCTATCCAGATTAAACCGATTAGGTATGACAGGGTAAGCGTCAAAGCCAGGCCGGCTAGTGTGCACGCCAGCGCTTTAGTCATTAATTTAGTGTCGCCAATAGCAGTCCCCAGGGCTAGCGCTATGTTGGGTCCGAGCAGTGGCGCGATGACCATGGCGCCAATCACCACAGCAACGTTATTTTCTAGTAAGCCGATTGCTGCAACAATCGTTGATAAGAACACTAACAATAAATAGGCGCTATCGAGTTGGGCACCTTTATATACGTTATTGTAAAGTTCCTCGCGCGTAGTGGTTGCGCTACCTTTGCCTAGCGCAGCTTCATCAGCAGTTTCTGGATGAGGAATTGAGGCTTCGACGGGAAGAATGAATATGCGATAATTTTTGCTGGTAGAGACAACCATTTGCACGGCATCAAGTACGCTTTGCCGATTTCTTGGTGTCACTAAAAAGCGAGAGATAGATCGGCCGTCTTCTTGTGCATTACCGACCCAAAAATCAGCCACTTTATGTTGGTCGGCAATGCCGCGTAATGTGTCGACATGCGCATTGTCGGCAAGGACCTGGATGATTTTCACTGTTATGACTCCCGGGATTGACGCTGTCATGGATAGACTTGAGCGACGACGCTTGTTATTTTTCGTTGCGTCTATTATAACGGTGATATGGACTGTGCGGAATCTTTGCAGGATTTATTGGGTGGCCTTAATCCGGACAGTATTCTTGTTTTAGGTTCGCTTGGCGAGCACCTTATAGACGACTATATCGCCAAGCACTCAAGCTGTGTTGTCGAGTATATCGAAGCGGAGCAGGTATTGGCTCGCTTAGAGGGCTTGGCACGCTACGATTTAGTGCTTGTATCGTACGTAATTGAATTGATGGAGCGTCATGACGCTATACACCTTATTGCCCGGCTGAGAGATATTCATGCGCGAAGATTGGTTCTATTTGTTCCCATTGGTGATGATTGGCCAGATTTAGTCAGTCACTGGAGTAAGCGTGATTTGCTCGGACTTGGCTTGGTGCAGATGGCTGAAAATAAGGCGTTAGGCCGAGCCATTCATATTTATGGTTACGATATTTTGACTTATAAAATTCGTCCAGACTGGCTAAATAGTCGATTTTGGGCTAATCCGCAATTATTTGATAAGCGTTAGTGGTGAAAGGTTAACGTAGGTTCATTAATGGGGCGTACAATAGCTGCGCTAGTTGGCTGTAGAAATAATATAATAATATCAATCCACTCATTTTTAAGGAGAACGAACATGTTACGAGTTCTAGTGATGTTAGCGATAATTGGTTTTGCCGTCACCGCATGCAGTAAAGACGATGTTGATAAGGTTAAGGATGCGGGTAAGGTGACCATGGATAAAGCAGGTGAAATGGCTGGCGATGCTGTGGATGGTGCGAAAGATATGGGCGAAGCCGCTATGGATAAAGGCGCTGAGATGATTGATGAGGGTAAAGAAATGGCGAGTGATGCTGTCGATGCCACGATGGATAAAGGCGCCGAGATGGTTGATGACGGCAAAGAAATGGCGAGCGATGCCGTAGATGCCACGATGGATAAGGGTGCAGAAATGATCGATAATGGAAAAGAGATGGTTGATGATGCTATACACGGTGAGTAATCGCTACTAAGTTGACTGTAAACCTTTGTCTAGCAGGCGGTTGAAAAAGTCTCATGTGGCACGATACGGCGTTAAAATTCGCCTCAAAGTGATCATTTACAACGCGTAAACTGCGCTTTCTAGGTGCCCTTGGGGTATTCGCCAAATTTTGCCTTGTCTCACACTGACCTGAGACTTTTTCAACAGCCTCCTAGAGTTAAAAAGGGCAGCATTGCTGCCTTTTTTATTGTGAGTAAAGTGGAGGCCAACTTTATAGGCTTAATCACGAAAATTATTGAATTGAAGCGGCAATTCAATATCGGATTCCCGTAGCATTTGCATGGTTGATTGCAGCTCATCGCGTTTTTTCCCTGTTACGCGAACTTGCTCACCTTGAATGGATGCTTGTACTTTGATTTTACTGTCTTTAATCAGTTTAACGACTTTTTTTGCGGTGACAGTATCAACACCTTGTTGTAACACTAAGGTCTGCTGTGCCCGCTGATTAGAGGTTTCAATTTTCCCTGCATTGAGTACGGCCACATCAATTCCGCGTTTAGCTATTTTAAGATGCAATATGTCACGCATCTGATCAAGTTGAAATTCGTTTTCAGCTTCCAACTTTATATTGCTGTCTTGATGTTCAACAGAGGCATCACTGCCTTTAAAATCATAACGAGTACCCACTTCGCGGTTGACTTGGTCAAGCGCATTAGCGAGTTCGTGCATATCAATTTCAGAAACTACATCAAACGATGGCATGGTTCACCTTTATTTGTTAGTTAACCTCTTAACAAGGTTTTCTCGGCATGTGCTAGCTCTTCAGAAGAGCCTTGTAGTATGAGTGCATCGCCGGCCTGAAGCAGAAAGTCTACACTCGGCGGTGTAAATTTCTCGCGACCACGGCGTACGGCGTTTAACGACAGCCGATCTTTCGACAAGCCCAGCTCGCCAATTGCTTGCCCAATAGCATAACTGCCAGGCGGTAATACAACGGTATGTTTTCGCTCACGGTTAATATCTTCTATGGTGTCAAGTTTATCACCACTAAAGACTTGTCGTAAGCGTTGATATTTGTTATCACGAGCATTCTTGATTAATCGCTCGACTTCATTATGATCAACGTCAAGCATGCGTAACAAACGGCTGGCCAGCATCATACTGGCTTCTAGTGCGTCAGGCACGACTTCTGAAGCTCCAGCTTGCATTAACGACTCAAGGTGTTTGTCATGCCGTGTTCTGACGATAATAGGGATGTCGTTATTACGTTGTCGCACGCTCTCGATAATGCGTGTGGCGGTTTGCGCATTATCGAAAGTGACGACGATTGCCTTGGCGCGGTTTATACCCGCTGCGCTTAGCATGTCGCGATGTGTCGCATCACCATAGTAAACAGATTCACCTGCTTCCCAGGTTTCTTTAATGACACTGGGGTTTGTGTCAAGGCCGACATAGGGGATATTTTCTTCCTTTAGAAAGCTGGCCAAATTTTGGCCTATGCGACCGAAACCGCAGAGGATAACGTGGCCCGAGAGATCGCTGCAGGCATGACTAATGCGCGTAGTCTGTAATTGTCGACCTTTGAGATAAGACTTACGGAATAGCCATTTTGCTAGGTTACCGTTATATCGAATCATTAGTGGCGCCAGGGCCATGCTGATAATTAATGCGGCAAGAATGGGTTGGCTTTCATCGCTGGTAAGCAAGTTTTGCTGGAGTGATAAGGTCAGTAATGCGAAACCAAACTCGCCGCCATGAGCAAGCACTAAAGCAGTTCGAAAGGAGACACCGTTTTCGTAGCCCATAATGCGAATGAGTGCGGCAACAAGTAGACCTTTGATGAAAATGAGTCCGGCGACGATAAGGAGTATCCACAGCCAGTTGTCAGCAACATTGGAGAGGCTAAGCAAGGCGCCCACACTGATAAAAAATAGGCCCATTAGAATGTCGCGAAAGGGGCGAATTTCGGCTTCGATTTGATGGCGGTACTCTGTTTCGCCTAACATCATTCCCGCAAGGAAGGCTCCTAGAGCTAGCGACAAGCCGAGTGATGCGGTAATCGCAGCAGCGGTTAGTGCTATCAATAAGGTCGTTAAAGTAAAGAGTTCTGACGATTTGGCGGCAGAGACGGCATGGAAGACGGGCCTTAGCGCATAGCGCCCAACGCCATACATTATGGCAAAGGCTAAGGCACCTTTGGCTAATGCGATAAGCAATGCTAAACCAATGTCTTGACTGCCATCACTGGCTAAGATGGGAATAATAACTAAGAATGGAACAACGGCAATGTCTTGAAAAAGTAGCACGCTGATCGAGAGTCGACCATGTCGTGACTGAATTTCTAGCTGTTCATTAAGTTGTTTGCTAACCAGCGCGGTTGAAGACAAGGCGAGAATAGCGCCGATAATTAACGATGCTTCCCATGATATGCCAGCGAAGTAGGCGATAACGCCGCCAATGGTAATTGAGATAAGCACTTGTGCGCCACCGAGGCCAAGCACGGCGGTGCGCATGGCGACAAGCTGTGAAATTGAAAACTCCAAGCCGATGGTGAAAAGCAAGAAAACTACGCCGATTTCAGCAAGTAGATGAATGGCATCACCTTCGGGCAGCCATGCTAGCGCATAAGGGCCAGCGATAACGCCGACAAATAAATAACCAAGAATAGGGGATAAATTAAAGCGGCGCAGCGCAGCAACAGCGACTACCGATAGCGCCATTAAAATCAATATATCTAAGAAGGTTGAATGTTGTTCCATAACTGATGGTTAAGAAAAATTTAAATTAGCACTGCATTAGCTATACCAAATATAGCAGTTTATGAGTTGTGATGTTGTATATCATTATTTGGTTGGACATTCCGTTAGGGTAGGAGTATTACATTAAGTAGGTCAGTGCTTGTTTGAGGTTGACGATCATTTGTTCGGTGCGATGAGCATTGCTTTTATTGATGCAAGGAGATGTGTATGGCTATTGCAATAACCCTTCGAGATTATCTCGATAGCGCGGGTGTTCGTTACGGTGTTGTTGGTCACCCTTATTCTACGACTAGCATGCAAACAGCGCGAGTCACTCATATCAATAGCCATCAGCTTGCTAAAGCAGTTGTTTTACAAGATAGCGAACATTATGTTGTTGCTGTACTGCCAGCAGATAAACGCATCCAGTTAGGTCGGCTGCGGCGTAAGTATCAACGGGCACTTGGCTTGGCGACGGAAGAAGACGTTGGACGTCTATTTTTTGATTGCGCGCCAGGTGCTGCCCCAGCGCTCGGTTCTGCTTACGGGTGTGAGGTTATTTATGATGACAGCCTTGCTGATAACGAAGACATTTATTTTGAAGGCGGAACGCATACCGATTTGGTGCACCTTAGCGGAGGTGACTTCATGAAATTAATGAGTAATGCCACGCACGGGAACTTTTGCCGGGCGGCTTGAGATAAACCGTCGCTAGTGCAGGTCGTCGCCCATTTTATAACTTATAATGGCCGCATTTTTCACCCTGCAGCGTTGCGCGTTGTCGCCATAGGCCCATTATGACTCCGCCTCGCGCCTTACATCCCGAGGGTTCTGTTCAATACCCCCTTGAGGGGTGCGCGTTGCCTGGTAAAAAATGGGACATTATTCTAATGTTACAAAATGGGCGACGACCTGCACTAGCGTGACGAGTGTAATCCCTTGCCAAAATGATATGGGTAGGGGGGTTGAGTCTACTGCAAACCGTGTGATTGATGGCGTGGTTGCTATGCTATAGTTTTACGCTCTGAGTAACTCTTAGGTAATCATCTTATGTCCGAACCTGAAATTAATACTTTGCTCTCACAGTTGCATAGCAAGCTTAATGATTCGCCGAATATTGATGATGAAACGCATCGCATGCTCGGTATTGTTTCGCAGGATATCGCGATCTTATTGGGCCGCAATAATGATTCATCGGAAGATAAAGATAAATCGATTCCTGGCAGTATTACGTTAAAGAAAATGGCAGTAGAATTTGAAGCGGAACATCCTCGGCTTGCACATACTCTCAATGATATTGCAGATTCCTTAGCAAAAATCGGTATTTAGTCTTTCATGCGGTGGTTTTATTTTCTCGTTGTAGGGTTAGTATGTTGTGGCCAAATAGCGTGTTCAACTTTGGATGTTGCTGGCAGCGCGCCTATTATAGAGAAGCAGCTTACTGCGCAGAAAACGCTGAATATCAATGACCTAAGCACGAAGGCAAAGCAGGGTGATTACGCTTCAACGTTAGAATTAGCGCGACGTTATGCCGAGGGCGATGGGATAAATCAAAATGGCGAAACAGCATTGAATCTCTATCAGGCTGTCGCAAAAACGCGTAGTGACTATGCGATTATCGCGCAAACCCGTATTGGACGACTTTATCTGGAAGGTGCAACGCCCATTAAGCAAAATATTATCGAAGCCTATCTTTGGTTTGATCTAGTCATCACCAATCATGGAAAGGATGCTCAAGTAGATAATGAACGGGTTTTACGCTACCACAACTTCGCAAGGCTTAATATGACCGATGCTGAGCGTGTTGAGTTACAAAATAGACAGGTGCAAAGTCCGTAGGCTTAGCGTAAAGGGTGTTGCACCAAAGATTAACGGCTAGCTTTTACTTTCGTGGCAGCGTCTTTTGCTTGTTTGCGAGCATTCTTGGTATTGTCTGCTCGAGCTAGTGCAACACCCATGCGTCGTTTAGTAAAAGACTCGGGTTTACCAAATAGTCTGATATCGGTGTTTGGGTTTGATAAACTTTTATCGATGTTCTTAAAGACAATGCCGGTCTCGTTCATGTCGCCATAAATGACAGCGCTGGCTCCTGGGTTACGTAGCTCAGTATTAACGGGCAGCCCCAGTATTGCGCGTGCGTGTAATTCAAATTCATTTTGCCATTGGGTTATCATTGTTACCATGCCGGTGTCATGCGGTCGAGGACTGACTTCTGAAAACCAAACGTCATCACCACGAATAAATAGTTCAACACCAAAGATGCCACGGCCGCCAAGGTTATCAGTGACCGTTTTGGCGATTTTTTTTGATTTTTCTAGCGCTTTTTCCGACATGGCTTGTGGCTGCCAACTTTCTACATAGTCACCGTTTTTTTGTATGTGCCCAATAGGATCGCAAAAATACGTCTCTGTTTCTCCTGTGGAATTTATAGCGCGGACGGTGAGTAACGTGATCTCAAAATCAAAACTAATCATTTCTTCAACAATGACCCTGTCCTTACTGACGCGCCCACCATCCATTGCATAACTCCACGCATCAGCGATATCTTTGCTATTTTCAATCAAAGACTGGCCTTTGCCGGAGGATGACATGACGGGTTTGACTAGGCAGGGGTAACCAATGCCACCATCAATGGCCATATGCAGTTCGTTAACGCTGCTAGCAAAACTGTAACGCGATGTAGGCAGTTCAAGTGTTTCGGCAGCGAGTCGGCGGATACCTTCACGATTCATCGTCAACTGGGTCGCACGCGCCGTTGGAATGACTTCAGCAAGACCTTGTGCTTCTATTTCTGCCAAGGTATCTGTCGCAATGGCTTCTATCTCAGGTACGATGAGATGCGGCTTTTCGTGTTCCACCAGTTTCTTTAGTGCAATGCCATCGGTCATGTCAATGACGTGGGCGCGATGAGCAACTTGATGGCCAGGGGCATTGGCGTAACGGTCAACAGCAATAACCTCAATGCCCAATCGCTGCAAGGCAATAATGACTTCCTTGCCCAGCTCTCCGGCGCCAAGTAACATGACACGAATAGCTGAAGACGTAAGTGGTGTGCCGATAATCATTGTTCAGTGTTCCGTTAGCGGTATGTATAGAATGCCTAGTGTACGTTTAAGTGCCTTGTAAGCCAACGTGCCCTTGGGGTGCAACGTGTGGCTTACGTAGTCGATAGCTGGTGAGGGTGTAAGTCGATGCAAAAAATTAAAAAGACGGATGATGAGTGGCGCAGCGTGTTAAGTGATGAGCAGTTTCGTATTGCGCGAAAGGGTGGCACAGAGCCGGCATTTTCTGGTGACTATTTTAACAATAAAGACGATGGTAGCTATCACTGCATTTGCTGCAATACCAAGTTGTTTCGTTCAACCGAGAAGTTTGATTCGGGCAGTGGTTGGCCTAGCTTTTGGCAGCCTGTCAGCGATATGGCAATTGAGCAGCTGGTTGATAGCAGTCACGGTATGCAACGGGTGGAAGTGCGCTGTGCGAATTGCGCAGCACACTTAGGTCATGTTTTTACTGATGGGCCGAAACCCACCGGGCAGCGCTACTGTATTAATTCGGCGTCTTTAGGTTTCGATCCCGAAGACGCCGGAACCTCTTAGAGGGACGGGTTAGCTGATACGCCAATTATGGAATTTCTTGACCCATTCCAATAATTTTTTCGGTGAGTGAGCGCGTTTCCAGTTGCCAGCAACATATTTGTTTGATTCAGCGAGAGTCGGGTAAATATGAATCGTACCCAATATCTTGTTGAGGCCAATTTTGTGCTTCATTGCCATGACATATTCAGCGATTAGGTCGCCGGCATGGTGACCGACAATAGTGACGCCAAGAATTTTATCTTTACCTGGTACGGTTAATACTTTGATAAAGCCATGTGCTTCCTGATCAGCTATAGCACGATCAAGGTCATCGATATCATATTGGGTCACTTCGTATTCGATACCTTTTTCTTTCGCCTCGAGTTCATTTAGGCCGACACGTGCGACTTCGGGGTCGGTAAAGGTCGCCCAGGGAATGACCGAGTAATCGACTTTAAATTTTTTGAATTTACCGAATAGCGAGTTTACTGCGGCATACCAAGCTTGGTGCGCTGCAGTATGCGTAAACTGATACGGGCCAGCAACATCGCCACAGGCGAAAATTGTTGGCACATTGCTGCGTAAGTAATCGTCGACTTCAATAGTGCCGCGAGGCGTAATGTTGACACCGATCTCTTCCAAGCCGAAACCTTTGACGTTGGCAGCACGACCCACTGCAACTAAAATTTCGTCAAAAGGAACGACGACTTCTGCCTCATTATGTAAGCAGACCAACTGTTTTTCGTCACCATTGACTTTCACGCGAACGGCACGGTGATCAGTTAAAACATTAATGCCTTCATGGGCAAATTTTTTGGCAACGATTTCAGATACTTCTTCATCTTCACGAATCATAATGCGTGACATCATTTCGATTTGAGTGACTTCTGAGCCATGACGAGCAAAAGCTTGCGCTAGTTCGCAACCGATTGGGCCACCGCCTAAGACGATCAGACGCTTAGGCAGGTCGCGCAGGTCCCAGACATTGTCAGAGGTGAGGTAGTTAACTTTGTCTATACCCTCAATCGGTGGAACAAAAGGTCGTGCGCCAGTAGCGATAATGATGTTAGGCGTGGTAATGGTTTTACCGTTGACTTCAACAGTATAGGGCGAGGTCACTCTTGCATCGCCGGTGATGCAGTCAACTCCTAGGCTGCTATAACGCTCTATAGAATCGTGTGGCTCGATGGTCTGTACGACTTTTTGAACACGTTCCATGACGTCTTTGAATTCAAAGTCCGCACTCGCAGATTTAAAGCCAAACTCTTTGGCGCGCTTCATATAAGACAGTATCTTGCCTGAGCGTAAAATAGCTTTACTGGGAACGCAGCCAGTATTAAGACAGTCACCGCCCATTTTATGGCGTTCAATTAGAGTCACTTTTGCTTTCACTGCGGCGGCGATATATGAAGTGACTAGGCCTGCTGAGCCGCCACCAATTACAACCATATTAGTATCGAATTTTTTTGGCTTAGGGTAGTTTTTTAATATCTTGTTGGCTTTGGCGGTATCAATGATTTTCTTAGCTATGAGTGGGAAGACTCCAAGGAGTACGAAAGACAGAATTAAGCCTGGAGAAAGGATGTCACCTATTGATTCGATTGTTGCTAGCTGTGTGCCGGCGTTGATAAAGACCGCAGTTCCCGCCAGCATGCCAAGCTGACTTACCCAATAGAATGTCCAGGTTTTGATTGGAGTCAAGCCCATTAATAAGTTGACGATAAAAAATGGGAAAGCAGGAATGAGTCGTATGGTGAATAGATAAAAGCCACCTTCTTTCTCGATCCCAGCATTGAGAGAGGCAAGATTGTTGTCGAATTTTTTTTGAACGCTATCACGTAATACAAATCGAGATACTAAAAAGGCGACGGTGGCACCGATCGAACTAGCAAAAGAAACGAGGACTAGACCTGAAAGAAAACCGAAAATTGCGCCACCTACTAAGGTAAGTATTGCCGCGCCAGGCAGAGATAAGGCTGCCACTGCAACATAAATGGCGAAAAATATGCCAGCCACCTTAAAAGGATTGTCTTGATAGTAGCCGTCAATTAATTCACGTTGCGATTTAATATAGTCGAGAGTGAAGTATTGGCCGAGATCAAAAACAAAAAAAGATACAATCAATGCTGCAATGACAGCAATGATAATAAGTTTGCCCTTATTCATGATAGGCCTCTATGTTCAGTTTAGGTGATTTAATTTTGGTAGTCGGCGTGGCAAGGCAATGCTTACATTGCCTTGACCTATTCGTTAACTAATTTAGTTGGCTTAGACTTTATTTAGCCTCGTTGAGAGTCCAGTCATAGTCATAGTCAATATCGCCATCATGGTTTCGCAGACGCTCGGCAAGCTCAGGTTCGGCATAGGTTGCGAGTTGTTGGAGTAGCTCGGTTTCGTTATTGCCGAAGTCAACTTGATACCAGTCAAAGATTTTGGATAAGAGTAAATCATCTCCATCGATTTTGATGCCTCTAGGGTTGTTAATATAGTCCTTAGCAGCGCTAGTCAGTTGTTCTTCGGTGTTTTTAGCAGTAAAGGCTACGGCACTGAGGTTGGGGCAGCTAAAACTGGCACAGTTGACAGCGTAATGGATTCTTGAATCCTTCCAGATAGGCCGCAGAATACCATGTTCGATGTCGTTGAGGCTCAATTTTTGATCGGCAATTGTTAGGCGTTTTTTATTCCAAGGGCCTGGTGAGAAGAATGAACCGCCTATCTTAAGTATTGATTTGGTAGGGTAGGCATCAAGAACGATGTCTACGGTTAGGGCATTATATAGGTTGATCCAGTAGGCTATTTGTTCAGAGCGATTATATTGGCGAGCATCGACAGTTTGCAGTGTATCAATATAGTCCTTAAGGGACTTATGCGCATTTTTGCTTACTGCACCATATTTGAGCAAGTTGATGCCACTTGTTTCTGCGACGATATATTGATCAAGAAAGCCTTGCCAGGGTTGATGGTCAATGGTGTTTGAGCTGTTTTCATCGCTATCAAACCAAAAATCAAGTAGCTCTGATTTGGGTGCGGCAGAAGTGGTTTGAGCTAATAAAATTAAGCTTGTGCCCCCAAGCACCCCTAGGATACGTCGCAGTTGGCGAAATAGTTGTCTAGTGTGATTTAGCATGGTGACTCCAAAAATAGTGAATAATGATTGTGTTGGGCATGTTAGGCAGAGTGGTTATCCTAACGTCTAAACTTCACAAAAGTTTAGACGAGGGTTAAAATTATCTAAGTGTAGCTGTACTGAGGTAAGTCGATAACGTCTGTATATCGGAGCCTACCATAGTCTTGTTATACTACTGTGATACCTGCCACGGGGGGGAAGATGAATAGCGAAGTAGGGAAAGGATGAAGGAGATCAATGAACAAGAACAGCAGTTGCAATTACGTGCTGATTTGCAGGAGCTACAGATCGAACATCGTGATTTGGATCAAGCGATTGCGGCCCTAGTTGTAGACCCCGCTGTTGACCAGGTGCGTTTGCGCCGCCTTAAAAAGCGTAAACTGATCTTGAAGGACATGATAGCCAGCATGGAAAGTGAGCTAATTCCCGATCTCAACGCCTGATTCTTCGCGTTTCAAACGCCTTTATTTTTACTGTATCGCCCCCACAATCCTCTGATGGATGATAATCAGCCGCAAGCCCGTGAAACACAGAAAATAGGTCAATGGATGATCTATGCTATGTGGATTGTCGTTTTGTTGGGCTTGACCTATTTTTTTAGCGGTGTGCTCGATAAACAACGTAACCCTAATGCGCACGTGGCAGGGCGTGTTAGCGCAGAGGGGAATCCCGAGGTTGTTTTACAACGCAATCGTTATGGGCATTATGTAGCCAACGGTAAGATTAACGGTCATGACGTCATCTTCTTGTTGGATACTGGTGCTACGGATGTCAGCATTCCAGAGCAGGTTGCTCAGCGAGTGGGTTTGCGACGCGGAGCAGGTCACAGTGCGATGACTGCAAATGGCACTGTTCAAGTATTCGCTACCCAGCTTGAACAGGTCGAGCTGGGGAGTATTAAATTGAAAAAGGTCAGGGCTAGCATCAATCCGCATATGGGTGGCGAAGAGATATTGCTTGGCATGTCTTTTTTACGACAGCTAGATTTTTCCCAGACAGGTAAGCAGCTAACACTAAAACAGCGTGCTCTATAGGGGTTCAGCGTTAAGCATTGGAAATAATATGAGTGAGAGTAATTCCGGGTTAGAATCTCGAGCCGAATCTTCGGTCGGATTTAAATCTGAACCGAAAGTAGATCAAGAGACTGAACACGAACAGCCGCTGCTTATACGTGAGATTAATGGTGTCGAGTTCACTATTCTTGGCACGGCACATGTGTCGCAAGCCAGCGCCGATGCAGTGGCTGCGTTAATCGCTGAAAATAATTTTGATGCCGTAGCCATAGAGCTATGTGCTGATCGTTTGCGTTCAATTGATGATGTTGATGCAGATGCACACCTTGATTTGTTTCAGGTGATTCGTGCAGGCAAGGTGCCGATGATTGCAGCCAGTTTGATGCTTGGCGCTTATCAGCAGCGTCTTGCCGATAAGCTTGGTATTAAGCCGGGAGCTGAAATGCGTGTTGCGATAGAGCTGGCTCGAGCATCGGACACGCCTTTGCTGTTAATCGATCGCAACATTGGTATCACTTTGCGCCGGGTGTACAAAGGTGTGCCATGGTGGAAGCGCATGATGTTGGTTTCGGGGCTGTTCGGTAGTTTATTAAGTCGTGCCGATGTTTCTGAGAGCGATATAGAAGAGCTTAAGCGCGGAGATATGTTAAACCAGGTGTTTAGCGAGTTTTCGGGAGAGGCACCTGAAATCTATAAATCGTTAGTCGATGAGCGAGATCAATACATGGCAGCCAAGCTCGGCCAGTATGCGCAAGGACGAGTGGGCGAAAAGATATTGGCAGTGGTTGGTGCGGGTCATCTAAAGGGTATGGCTGGCTATATTGATGCACCGCCGGATAATCTTGAGCAGCGATTGCAGGAGCTCGATACCATTCCTCAAGGGCGTAGTATCGTAAAGTGGCTGCCATGGTTGATCACAGCGCTGGTCATTACGGGTTTTATTATTGGTTTTTCACGCAGCCCCGAGCTCGGCTGGCAATTATTGTTGGAATGGTTGCTGATTAACGGAGGTTTGGCTGCATTGGGTGGGATTATTGCGCTAGCGCACCCGTTGACTATTGTTACCGCGTTTTTTGCGGCACCGCTGACGTCGCTGAACCCTATGCTGGGTGTCGGCATGGTTACGGGGCTGGTGGAGACCTTTTTACGTAAGCCCAGGGTGATGGATTTTAAGCGCTTGAGAGTAGAGGCAACCTCGCTTAAGGGCTGGTATCACAATCGCGTGTCACGCACGTTGCTAGTCTTCCTATTAACCACGGTAGGGTCGGCAGCAGGGACCTATATTGCTGGATTTCGTATCGCGCAGTTGCTCAGTGGGGCATCGGTTAGTGGTTAATGGATACCTTAAATCTTATTGACAATCATTATCATTTACATTATTGTAAGCTCCAAGTGAATAGTTTGTGTTCTTCAAAGTTTGGAGGTTCAGTTAATGTACGTTTGTCTCTGTGACGGTATTACCGAGCGCGATATTGAATGCGCAGTTGATGACGGCGCACGTTCACTTAAAGACCTGTCCGGAACCTTAGGCGTAGCAACGCAATGTGGCAAGTGTTCGTGCCATGCCAGGAAGTGTCTGCGCGAGTCATTAGGCTCACAGCATGAGCGTAAGCAAATGCATTATGTTGCTATTACCGTTGGCGACATGATGGGTGCAAGTTTTACCAATCAATCTCTCTAATATGTGCCTTTTATACGTTACACCACACTAGGGGGCGTTCTCAATTACTTGAGTGAGCAGATTTTGAGACTTTTTTGTGCTGGCAAGGCGCGGTGAGGCGCACCCCAAGAGTACTGCCTCAGCAATGCTACCGCATTGCCTTAGGGCGTAAGTGTTGTTCTATTGCAACGAACCGCAACGCCGCTAACGCGAAAAAGGGCCAGAACCTTGCCGCGAACGGTGATTGAGAACGCCCCCTAGTTAACGGTCTCTTTCTAAACAGAGGAGACCATAGTTTTACTCTCTCTCTATTTTGGTTAGATAAAAAAAGGGCTGCAATGCAGCCCTTTTTGTTATTTATAATCGCTGACTAGCAATTATTCCGGCATATCATACGCAGCAGATTGCAGGTAGTTTTGTATACCTAGTTTTCCGATTAGGTCGATTTCAGTTTCTAGCCAGTCAATGTGCTCTTCTTCGCTTTCAAGTATCTCTGCAAACAAATCACGCGTGACATAATCTCTGACTTCTTCGCAATGCGCAATACCGGCCTTGTAGTGTGCATGGGCAATGTGTTCCTGTTTAAGGTCAGCCGCCAGCATTTCAGGTACATCCTGGCCAATCATCAATTTACCGAGATCTTGCAGGTTAGGCAGGCCTTCAAGTAATAAAATGCGTTCGATGATCCTGTCGGCGTGCTTCATTTCTTCGATAGATTCTTCATACTCTATTTTACCGAGCTTTTTAAATCCCCAGTTTTGATACATTCTTGCATGCAAGAAATACTGATTGATCACAGTGAGCTCGTTTTTCAACGCACCGTTCAAAAATTCTAAAACCTTTGGATCACCCTTCATTGAATTG
>NVRQ02000005.1 GCA_002400905.2 Gammaproteobacteria bacterium
AGCATAACTGTAGCACCTAGGTGCTACAGTTATGCTAGGTTGATTGACGGTAAACAGCCGTGTTCTAATGAGAATAGAGATTTTAAGAATTTTTTCTGTTCTAACCCTAGAATGAGCACTAATTCTTAAGTTCTGGCAGTGAATACCGATACTGATGAGAACGGTTTTTCCGTTTTCGGCAGGTTTTATGGGAAAAACCTGTAGTTTAATGACTACCCAAGGTGGTACCGATGGATTTGGATGTAACCTTGTTATCAAGGATACAGTTTGCCTTTACTGTATCCTTTCATATTGTCTTTCCGACGCTCTCGTTGGGTCTTGCGCTATTACTCGCCATTATTGAGGGTTTGTGGTTAAAAACCGGTAAAGAAGTGTATTATTTTCTTTATCGTTTTTGGGTCAAAATTTTTGCGCTAACCTTTGGTATGGGTGTTGTATCTGGCATCGTACTGGCATTTGAATTTGGTACTAACTTTAGCCGTTTTGCTGAATTTGCTGGCCCGGTTATTGGGCCTCTAATTAGCGTCGAAGTACTGACGGCATTCTTTTTGGAAGCTGGTTTTCTTGGCGTGATGTTATTTGGCTGGAGTAAGGTCGGGCCTAAATTACATTTTACGGCGACGATGTTAGTTATGCTCGGCACCATGAATTCTGCATTTTGGATCATCGCTGCGAACTCGTGGATGCATACGCCTGCCGGAATTGTAGTTGAAGCGGGTAGAGTCGTTGTTGAGAGTTGGTGGGATGTGATTTTTAATCCTTCCTTCCCTTATCGTTATTTTCATATGTTGCTGGCTTCATACCTAACAGCAGCAACGGTTATGGCAGGGGTTTCTGCCTGGTATTTGCTTAAACGTCAGCATATTAGTGTTGCTAAAAGAGGGTTGTCGATTGGCTTGTTGGCAATGGCTATTTTGGCGCCAACGCAAGCCTTTGTTGGTGATATACATGGTTTGCAAGTATTAAGAGATCAGCCGATAAAAGTCGCAGCGATGGAAGGTATATGGGAAACCCAGAAGGGTGTGCCTCTGCTGCTATTTGCGTTACCGAATCAAGAAGAAGAACGTAATGATTTCGAGATTGCTATTCCTAATCTTGCAAGCATCATCTTAACGCATGATCCAAATGGTGAGATCAAAGGTTTAAAAGAGGTGGCACCTGAAGATCGACCTAATGTGGCAGTGGTATTTTGGAGTTTTCGTATGATGGTCGCTAGTGGCATGGCGTTGATCGCCATCGCACTATTTGGCTTATTGTGTCGCTATCGTAAAACCCTGTATAGCAGTCGCTTCTTACATATGGGTTGCGTAGCTGTGTTGCCACTTGGTTTTGTTGCGACACTGGCAGGTTGGTTTACTGCTGAAGTAGGGCGTCAACCGTATACTGTCTACGGCTTATTGCGTACCGCAGACAGCGTGTCGCCTATTGACGCCTATTCCGTTGCGATATCACTGACATTATTTGTCGTGGTATATAGCATTTTGCTTGTTGCGTATTTCTACTATTTAACTAAGTTAATACGAAAAGGGCCAAGATACGAATCGCCTGTTGAGTATGTGGTAGAGCATGTTCAACTCCCGACTATGAGAGACAGGGTCGATGGTGCCTTTATTGATAGAGAAGAGGGTAAACACAATGGAGTTTGATTTCGCCTTAATTTCTTTTGCGGTTATTGGTTTTGGTTTGATTATGTACGTCATTCTCGATGGCTTTGATTTGGGGGTTGGAATTCTTTTCCCTTTTGCCAGTAACGAGGAAGTGCGCGATAGCATGATTAACAGTATTGCGCCGGTATGGGATGGTAATGAAACGTGGTTGATCATGGGAGGGGCTATCTTGTTTGCCGGTTTCCCACAAGCTTATGCGATTGTATTACCCGCTTTATACATTCCCATAATGTTGATGTTATTTTCATTAATCTTTCGTGGTGTCGCTTTTGAGTTTCGTATGAAAGCAAACGAGAGTAAATTTTTGTGGACCGCCGTATTTTTTGCTGCGTCTTTTATGGCTGCATTTAGTCAGGGTTTATTGCTGGCGGGATTGATTGCTGGCATCAATGTGGAAAATGGTGAGTTTGCCGGTGGTCCGTTTGATTGGGTGTCACCTTTTGCGTTAATCGTTGGTCTGGCAATGGTGTGCGGTTATGGCTTGCTGGGTGCGACGTGGTTGATACGAAAAACCGAAGGCGATTTGTTGGCAATGTCGTTTCGCGCGTCTAAAATTTTTCTCGTCGCCATTTTGATATTTATGGCGATTGTCAGTATTTATACACCGAAATTAGTGCCGGAGATTGAAGCAAGATGGTTCTCCGGGGAGAACATATTTTATCTGCTGCCTGCACCAATACTTGGTTTAGTGTGTTCAGTACGTTTATGGATAGACTTGAGCACTAAGCGAGAAGATTCCCCGTTCTTTTGGGCGATAGGATTATTTTTAACCGGTTATTTAGGGCTTGGCGTGAGTTTTTGGCCGTATATAGTTCCGTTCGAAGTGACTATTTGGGATGCCGCGTCGCCCGCTTCGTCACAGCTATTTTTGTTGATTCCAATTTTATTTATTATGCCGCTAACCTTAGCGTACAGCTGGTATAGCTATAGAGTGTTTCGTGGCAAGGTTACGGATGTCAGTGGCTACTCAGCTCATAAATAACGCGAAAAACAGTCGTGCTCATAAAGAGGGGCTTGCTCGGCGTTTAAGCTGGTTTTTTGCGCTGTGGCTGTTATCAGTATTCGCGCTAGCGGCTTTAGTATGGCCGCTACGATGGTTATTCTCATTCCTGATTAACGCTTAGTTAGCTCTATACACCTATAGCTTAAGTGGCTATTAATCTGCGATTATTATCCTAGTTGTAGTGGTAGTGATACTGTATTACAGTGTTGCATCAAGCTTATCTTTAGGAGAAAATAATGGCGACAATTACATTAAAGGGAAATGAAATACATACTAATGGGGATGTGCCTACGGTGGGTAGTACAGCTCCTGACTTTCGTTTAGTGGATAAAGATCTTAATGACGTCAACTTGGTTACCTATGCTGGAAAGAAAAAATTAATCAGTATAGTGCCTAGTCTGGATACACCTGTTTGTCAGCTTTCAACTAAAAAATTCGATGAGTTTGCTAAAAGCCGCGATGATGTTGTCGTGCTGACTGTTTCTGCAGATTTGCCTTTTGCTATGTCACGTTTTTGTACCGGTGAAGGTTTAAATAATGTTGTGCCTTTGGCGATGATGCGTTCGCGTAATTTTGCTAAAGATTATGGTGTGTTGATTGAAGACGGCCTATTAGCAGGTATCACTGCTCGTGCCTTAGTGTCTTTAGATGAAGACAATAAAGTTGTATTCTCGCAGTTAGTTGGCGAAATAGCGGATGAACCTGACTATGATGGTGCAATAGGCGCTTTGCACCCCTAGGGCGCGTCGTAGCATTTATTTTCAGTTTTTTCTGTACTGTCAGCTTTGCTATCGGCTAAGGAGTGCTCGTGACAAAGCTTGGCGGTTTCGCTGGCTTCCAACGGAATTTGTAATAAACCACAGCTGTAGTTACTGTCTTCGTAAGTGAAGTGTTCGCACGTTCGGCACACACCAAAACTTTGAGCATTGTGTTGACGCGTCAATTCAATCAGAAGTTGCGATAAATCCTCGGCCATTCGTTCGCGCTGCTGCGCCGGTAGGCGCTCGCAGGTATTACTCCACTGCTCATTAGCAAAGGCATTTTTGACGACTTGTTTACCTCGGTCCGTCAATAGTAGATGCACAACCCGCCTATCATTGTTATCTTGAACTTTTTCTATTAACCCTTTGTTTTCTAAAACAATTACTGATTGAGAGACAGTGCCCTTACTGATGCCAAGGTAGTGGCTTAGTGAAAGAGGGGTATTACTAAAGCGGTTACACAGCGCGAGATATTCTAGTACCTGAACATGAACAGGTTGAAGGCCATCTGCCTTACCAAGTTCTCGTTCTTCTGATCTAAGCAAATTACCGATTCGCTCAATAAGTTCTACTAAGTACTGACTGTTCTTCATGCTACATACAGTTTCTTGCGCAAACGGACAGCAATAGTATCGGATGCACACTAGCTTGACTAGTCTTTCCATTTATAATAAAGTGTTGACTCGACACAATAAATATAAGGAAAACAAGTATGAAAATTTCAAAAATTGGTTCTATTGCTGTTCTTGCTATGGCTGTTTTTGCCTGTGCAAAAGCTGATACTAAGGTCGACTATCCGGAGAACTTTCAAAGTTGGAATCATGTTAAATCAATGGTGCTTTACGCAGATCATGCCTTAGCTGATCCGTTTGAAGGCATTCATCATATTTACGCCAATGATGTTGCTATGGATGGTTTTGACAGCAATAAATTTGCCGAAGGCTCAGTGATTGTGTTTGATTTATTTGAAAATAATGAAGGTGGTGGTGCGTTACAAGAAGGCCCTCGTAAGCTTACGGGTGTGATGGTTAAAGATTCAAAGCATTTCAGCAAAACAGGCGGTTGGGGTTTTGAAGGATTTGCCGGAAGCAGTAAAGACGAACGTCTTGTTAGCGACGGTGGTGCAGGCTGCTATGCTTGTCACGAAAGCAATGTCAAAGAGAGTGATTACGTGTTTAGTAAGACGCGTTAACTTTTGGTGTCATAAGTTATGCAGATGGCTTGAGTGATTTTTTTCTCAAGCCATTTTGTTTTCTAACGGACGTTTCAAAAAAGCAATCAAGTCGTTACCACTAAGAGGGTACGAGAAGAGATAACCTTGCATAATGTGTACGCCTTTTTCGATGAGTATTGTTTTTTGTTGTTCTGTCTCTACCCCTTCAGCGATAAGTTCTAGCGAATTGCGGCGTGTGGCATCACAAAGTATATCGAGAAACCCAATTTCTGATGAGCCGGTTGCTAATTCAGCAGTGAGCTCACGATACTATTTTATGGTGCTTACCGTGCCGGATGTAATTAATGAGAGTGATCCGTAGCTGGAGCCAAAGTCATCAATAATAATTCTAATACCAAGCTCGCGGAGTTTCGATAGAGTGTGTGTTACTTTTGACGATCGCCATGGGTCAAAGTAAGAGCTTTCGGTAATTTCAATGTCGATGTTATTGAGAATGCTGTTTTCGTTTAGTGTTAAGTGTTTTTTAAATGAGTTATATAACTCGAATTGACTCCAGTTAAAAACAGACTTTGATATGTTATATGAAGAACCGCAGTTCATTGGGTAATTGTTGTTGATGTATTGCAACATAGTGCGTTATTTTTTTATTGATAATTCGGTTGGCGATAATATTAATTCACAGGACTCGGCGATGGGAATAAATTCCAGTGGTGAGACATCTCAAAATTCAGCATCATGCCAACGAATCAGCGCTTCGGCACCGACAACTCTATTGTTCATCAGGTCATACTGCGGTTGATAGACAAACGTAAGTGCCTCTTGCTCTATGGCAATTCCTAGGAGTTGTCGTATTGTTGCATTTCGCACAAGTGTTTCAAGCTTGTCTTGAGTGTAGAGGGTGATTTGATTAATGACAGTATTGTCTGACCAGGCGGCACTGGCAACACAGCGAGTAATATCAGCAAAGCTCTCCAGTTGTCCGCAATCTTGGGGGTAAATGAGATAGCCAAGATGGTAATCTATATTCACCTGAAATGTGCTGTCATAATGAATGTCTGGTAGCAACACCGGGTGGTGGTGTCGAGCTGTGGCGGAATCAATCAATCGCTTAAGACATCGTCACCCCAAAGATGAATGGCATAGCCGAAAGGGAGCATGGCCAGTTGCGTGTCATCAGATAACAGTGATGAGAGTCCCGTAGGGTTATCAATTTTAAGTATCGAGAAGTTGGTTGATGAACTTATTTAACACTTTGCGACTTTAGGGAGTGTTAACAATAAATAAGGGCATACTGTTGTGCCTGAAAAACCGTCAGGCAACGTGCCCTCGGGGTACAAGGCGTGAGGAGAGACCTGGCAGTACGACCTTATTAATTGTTAACACCCCCTAGTGAGGACCACTTGGATGGCGGCGCTAAGCATTAGCCGTCTCCGTAATCGTCGTTATAGATAACGTTGTTGAAATTTTTAAGCAGAACACGAAAATTCATTGGAAATATTGTAGGTATGAAAAACGCGAAGGTTCCCTTGTTGCATTGTTTGTTTGTGTTGTTAGTGATGATGTGCGCATTGCAGGTACAAGCATCATCTGTTGAGTACACATTGATTTATAGTGGGAATTTGGATGGTGAATTAGAACCTTGCGGTTGCAGCATAGAAGGTAACTCAGGTGGCATTATGCGGCGCGCGCAAAAATTAGATGAGTTGCGTGAAGAAAACCCGCAAACTTTCGCGCTGTCTGCTGGTGGCTTGATCAATAATGGTTTATTGGAAGAACGCTTAAAATCGGGCTATATATTTGATGGATACGCTCAGATTGGTTATGACGCAGTGGCTTTGCAGTGGGCGGATATTCGTTACGGTGTTGAATTGACACAACGCGAAACAATGCCGTGGGTAGCGAGCAATTGGCGTGGAGGTCAGTACGAAATGTCTCGCGTTGTTAAGCGCGGTGATAAGGCGCTCGTATTTTTCAGTTGGCTAGCGCCAGAAGCTTCCCCATACCGTGCGATGCGGGGTGATCACCAAGTGGTTGTCGACTCGACAGATAATTTATCAAATGGACTAAAAGAAGCACAAGAATCTGGTTTATTGACGGTACTGGCTTCAACTTATTCCATAGATGAAGCACAGCGGCTATTGCCGCTGGAATATGTTGATGTATTGATAGCAAAGTCGGCTTATGAAGAGTACCCAGAACCAAAGATGGTTGATGACACACTTGTATTGCAGCCGGGCTCACGTGGTCTGCGTTTAGGTAAGCTTGATATTGAGTTTGTTGTCGGTGAGGGAGTCACGGGGTGGCATCACGACGTGATATCGCTGCCGCCAGCAGTTAACAATGCGCCACGCTTAGAGTCGTGGTACCAGGCATACAACGATGCGGTGGCTGAAGCGTACCAAGCGAGCATTGTTGCCAAACGTGAGGCGCGAAAATCGGGAGTAGTGAGTCCCTACGTGGGTGAAAACGCGTGTAAATCCTGCCATACAGCAGAACATACTCTTTACAAAAAGACTCGGCATGCTAAAGCGTTCTCTACGCTTGAGCGAGTGAACAAGGCTTTTGATCCGGAATGTATTGCTTGCCATAGCGTGGGTTTTGACAAAAAGGGTGGTTTTATCGATGTTGAAAGTACCAAGCATTTGAAAAATGTACAGTGCGAGTCTTGCCATGGTGCGGGGAGAGAGCATGCTAAGTCCGCAGGTCAAGCACCTTTAGGCTATCAAAATTGGCAGCCAGAGCAAATGTGCGGACAATGTCATACGCAACCACATAGCCCGAAGTTTGATTTTAAGCGCTACGTCACAAAAATACGTCATTAGTACTATTTAGCCTTTAATGTTGGCGTCGATACCTTTAACTAGGACAGTGAAGGAGAATGAATATGACGATTATTGACGTTTCAATTTGCTTGGGTGCGGCCGCTGTATTAGCGTTTATTTTCTCCCCTATTTTATTCGGCCGCAGTGGTTATCAGCGTCAAGAGGAATTGCTTGGTCGTCCGGTTACCATACGGACCACTCAGCGCTTTTAAGTTTTTTACTTTTTCCGGTTTTTGCTCATTCGTTTCATATGGATAAAACCTATTAATGTTTTGTTTGTCTGATTGAAAATGGCTTTCCCGCAGTAGATTTGTTCTAAATCCGACAGGCTCCTAGAGGCGCAAATTGCACCCCAAGGGTTCTTTCCAATACCCCCTTGAGAGGTACACTTCCTCGTAATGGGCTATCGTCAATCACTCAAATAGCCGGACTAGTACACCCTGAGGCAATGCGGTAGCATTGCTGAGGAAGTACTCTTGGGGTGCACCCTGAGGCAATGCGGTAGCATTGCTGAGGAAGTACTCTTGGGGTACCAAGATTTGCAACGATGAGAGGGAAGATTTTAGCCGTCAGACATTGGGCTATTAATTAATCAGAGTTTCCTTAAGGTTGGGGGTTGCCGTGTATTACCATGTTGTGGTTTGGCGTAAAGTTTGTTTTATATTGATTCTGCTTGCTGGCTTATCTGCGTGTTCAAATTGGACGGGAGATGGCAATGCGGTAAGTGACAAGGTCGATCGTATGGTTATAGAAATATGGTCGCCTATGCAGTCAGCTGATGCCGATACACTTATTCTTGATCAAGTTAGCGTCTTTAACGACAACCAGCGCAATATTAAGGTGAAGCTTACCTTGATTGAACCGGCTAGCTATACCCAGGTGTTAGCGAAAGCACGGCAAGATAAACAATTGCCTGCGGTTGTTAGCCTCGATTTGACTCAGCTGGCCGTATTTGTCGAAGCCGGTTTGCTTGCGCCTCTTGATAAGATGATGTCGCAACGTTTGTGGCAAGACCTGTTGCCTGATGTCTTAGAGCAAGGCCATATTGGCACTCATGTTTACGCCGTTCCGGCAGTACATAAGTCCGATAAAAAATTACTTTGGGGTGTCCTGCATGAGGCCGAAGATAAGGCTGCTACCATGGCTTTCGTTCACTATTTATTACACCCTGATCAGCAACGACCTGCGGTTAAGATAGGTTATACCGAAGCGATAACCTATTCTGCTATGGAATAACACGCTTAAATTTTTTGAGTTTGGCTTGAATTTACACGCTGTTCCCTCACATTAAGTAATGGATGGATGCCTGATGGGTCTGTCTACAGGTAGAAAGTCCGGCCGAATGGCGGACTTTATTAATCTTGCTTAAGTGGAGAATACATCTATGCGTAATTTTGATTTAACCCCTTTGTATCGTTCATCGATTGGTTTCGACCATCTTTTTTCGCTGTTGGATGCGGCATCACACAGCGATAGTGCCAATGGTTATCCGCCTTACAACGTTGAACTTGTCGATGAAGATCAATATTGTATTACGATGGCGGTTGCAGGTTTTGCCGATGCAGAACTATCGATAGAAGTGAAGGAAAATATGCTCACTATAACCGGTGAGAAAGCGATTGACGACACCCAGCGAAACTATCTGCATCAAGGCATTGCCGCCCGTAATTTCGAGCGCCGCTTTCAACTTGCTGACCATGTTAAAGTGATTAACGCTAATTTGTCGAATGGATTGCTCGATGTAGAATTAAAGCGTGAAATTCCTGAGGCAATGAAACCACGCAAGATTGCCATTAACGCAGTGACTAATAAAGATACGCTTATCGAAGGAAGAGCAGCTTAGTAAGTCCGTTAGACTGGGAGGAGGTTTGCGCCTCCTCCTTTTCATTTGATTGGTTGTAGACGAGTTTACTGGGTTGTTTATATAGGGCAGCTTAGAGATTGCTGTCGATAATCTTCGATTTGATGGATGCTTCGCGATTAACTCTATCAACGGCAATTTGGTGCGTCACTGACTTGCTGCGATAATATAGGCGTATGCTATCGCCAACGGGGTAAAATTGCAGCTCATCCTCCGCATCTTCGCCGTAGTAGCGAGCATCCCGCCATGTAGGCTTTCATGCCGCAGAGATATGTTTTTTTAGCCGATATTTTTCTTGAAGGCTTTGATAGAGCACGTCAACCAATTCATGAATTTGATGTTTATGTTTTGGGATTAAAATAAGCTGTAATTTATATAGGGTATCATTGTAAAAATACCCATAGACTGTATTGCGCAGGCCTTCTGGTAGTAATTTACTGAGTCCGGGATGATTGGATACCGAAATGGCTAACATCGATTCTGGGTCACTAGGATCCAGATTTTCGTTGGTTTCGCGTTGTACCGAGTGTGTTGACCCCATAGCTTTGGCTTTTTCTATAAAGGCTTGTGGTGAGTCACTGCCTAAGCCAAAACCCGCAGGGTCGCCTGCCTGCGCGACACATAAAGGTAACAATATACCTAATAAAGTGTAACGAACTATTTGAATTATTATTAAAAAAGAATTTTTCATGATTGAGTCTATTAAATACCGTTAATGCTATGCTTTATATCGGACAGAATGACTGAGTTTGTAGCAAAGTGAGAGAAATAACCGCCGTCGTGTTTGTGTTACAGGTGCGACGTCTTTAAGGAAGGCTAGTGCAGGTCGTCACTCATTTTGTAACATTAGAATGAGTGACGACCTACACTAGGTTTTATTAGTAAAGTTCTCTATGAGTGCTTTCTCAATATCTTCGGGTATTTCGCGGTTGCCAGTATCACCCAGTGCTTTGTACAGAGCGTGCACACTCAGCCCATAGTCTTCAGGATAGAGTTGATTCATATCGCCTACGCGTGATCCTTCAACCATTTGAGCTGCCAAGCCATTGTCAGGCAGCAGTAATTGAACGAGAGGTTCAAAGCGCCAGAATAGTCCGCCATCTTTCTCAATTAAGGCGATATACGCTTTCATGTCTTGGAGCACATCATACTGGCGCCGATTACTCACCAGCATGTAGACGAAGATACCAATGGCTGAGCTTGGTACCATGATCACCCAGCTCATCTTAGCCAGGGTTTCCTGGTCAATTGCGCCATTACTGATGCCAATGTTGCCGAGCATGAGCAACACACCGTAGATTATTGCCGCCGCGATGACGCCGGTAAGTTTAGGTTTGTGGCGCGCCGGTGCCATACGTTTATTAAAATCGAGCCGCGTGAGATCAAAGGCTTTATCGAACTGTTGCAGTGTCCAGCGTTTTATTTTGCGTCGTGAGTTTCTAGATCCTTTCATACTTATATTGAATCATTTGACCGGTTTTTCGCATTTTCTGGCAAGGCATGGTTTTCGCCGTGGTCTGGTTGGCCACAAGAAAGCCATAACGCAGCCCAGAGCGCGCGGCGTTGCGCGCCTTGCCGAGTGGGCTGATTCGAACCATTAAATGATTCAATATAAGTATGAAAGGGGCTAACCATGGCGGCGGATTATCGCACGAAATTCAGTAAGTCTGCCTAGATAATATTTGGTGAGCTTATTCTATGGCGGTGCTTGCTGCAGCGAGCTGACAGCGATTACGACCGTGTCGTTTCGCTTCATAGAGCGCTGCATCGGCACGAGCAAACACGGTATCGGGTTTGTCGTTGGCCTCAAACTCAGAGATACCCGCTGACAGAGTGATGGGTATTGGTTTGCCCTCATGGTTGTAATTGCTTGACTCAATGGCCTTACGAATGGTCTCGGTAATAGCAAACGCGGCTTTGCCATCAGCTCCGGGTAAGATCATGACGAATTCTTCACCACCATAGCGCGCAACAAAGTCAGATTTGCGACAATGGCTGTTCAGTGTGTCAGCAATAAGGCGTAACACATTGTCGCCGGCTAGATGACCGAAGGTGTCATTAACCAGCTTAAAGTGATCGGCGTCCCATACCACTAAGCTGAGTGGTTTTTTATCTTGTTTCCAGCGTGCGTATTCGATAGCAATACGTTCATCGAACGCAAGTCGATTAAATGTCTTGGTAAGCGGGTCGATAGTCGCTTGGTCACGCTGTTGCTTAACTTGTTGGCGTAGTGTCTTTGTTTCGCCCTCCATAGATTCGAGCTTTTTAGAGAGCTCACTAATTAACTGTTTTGACTGTGAATGGTTTTTATCTTGTTCTTGCTTATAGCCACTGACATGTTTGCGTAAACCATCAAGTTGGCCGAATACAGATTCGCGTAATTGTTCAATGTCACTATGCGCTGAGATCGACTCATGAATATCGTTAACACTTGCAGAGACATTTTTGTGCATAACGTCACTGCATGCCCGCGCTTGCTCACGCACATCAGACAGCCCAGAGACATTCATGTCCATAAGGCCAATGCGATCCGTCAACTCTGAGAGAAAGTTCTCTAGCTCATGTTTTTGCTGTTGTACTTGATTGCGAGCACGTTCGATAATGTTGGCTAATACTTTGAGTAAACGCGGCCACTCCTCTTCGGTAAGTGGTTTCTCAAGGCGAGCACGAATATTGTTAACGTCTATTCTGAGCGATTCCGGAAAACTAAGAAACTCAATGAGTAGCAAGATGGCTTTAGCCGCTTGATAAGCTTCGCCGCCTTTCGGTTGAATTTGTTCTTCAAGTTGAGCGCCGGCATTATTGAGTAGGGCGGTTAGCTCAATGGCGAGTTCTTTTCTAATCTCAGGGCCCGCTTCGACAGAGCGTGCTTGAATAGACATGAGTTGAGTATTGGATATTTCAGGAAAATCAAGATTGCTGATAAAAGTGTTAATGAGATTAACGCTGTTTGAGGTATCGATATTAACCTGGGTGCTTCCAGTTTGACCCGCATGACTTTGTTGGGAACTGCTAGACGGTTTGCCTAGTAAGTCGCCAAATTGGCTAATAATCGTTTGTAACTCATCTTGGTCAGGTTCGCGTTCTAAGCGTGATTTAAGCCCGCCGACATCTTTGCGGATACTGTCGATATTTTGCAGTTGCTCGGTTAGTTTCAGCAACACCTTGGTCGGTGTCAGTTGATGCTCAGTTTCTTTGCTAAGCTCACGCAGTGTATCAGGCATGCTATCGCTGACCTGTCGCAACATATCGAGATCAAGATGCTGATCCATGGTTTTGCGCAATTCGGTCAGACGTTTATCAAGAACGGGGTGGACGCCATTCGCAGCGATAGTTAGGCGGCGTATGGTGCGGCGCAGTAATTCCTCAGCTTTGGCCCATTCCCGCTCTTTGCTAGAAAGCTCATCAGCGATACTGCTATATTTGGATTTCCAGTCGTCACTACCGGATGATTTTTTTGCTGAACGATTTAACATAGTGTGGCCAAAGAATCGATTTCCCTGTTTGTTGTGGTACCTCACCGTTTTTGCCTAGCCAGACGGAACAGCTAAATTATGGTGATACCTATAGCAATGTTAACGTCCTGGAACGTTAAAACTTGAGTGCGGTAGGGGAATATAGCGTGTGACTAAGGGACTGAATCAGGGGGATCGAAGCCGGCGAAAACGGAGTCAATTCACGATATTGGGCACGCTCAACGAAAAAGGCGCAATATCGACATCAAACGTTACGCCATCCGTGCTAATCATTTGGTAATTGCCCTGCATCGTGCCAAACTCGGTTTCAAGTGGGCAAATCGACGTATATTCAAAATGATCGCCAGGCTTTAGAGAGGGCTGTTCACCGACGACACCGGCACCACGCACTTCTTGCACTTGGCCGTTACCGTCTGTAATGATCCAGTGGCGACTAATGAGTTGAACACCCACATCGCCTTCGTTAGCAATACGCACGGTATAGGTAAAAAACCACTGCGCATGTTCGGGTTCTGAGCGTTCTGGCACGTAGCTGGATTGCACACTGACAAGGATATTTTCTGTACGTGTTTCTGAATGCGTCATCGTTCTCTTTTGGGTGTTATAAAAATCGCGGAAATTATAGCTTGTTTGTCTGTTTGGTGTGGTGTTACCACTGTCAGCTATAATGGCACTTTGGCATGCTAAGGAACCTCTGATCTATTCATGAACTCGTATCTTGTGCCTAAAATATCCAGTTTCTGCGTTGCAAATCTTCGTAATAGCCTGCTATTACGAAGATTCACGCCTTGAAGCTGAACATTTTAGATCACAATCTACTTCGTCCAGAATAAATCAGAGGTTCCCTAATTATTTGAGGTAGGGCACAATTGTCGAGTTTATCTTTGTTGGTGCCGGGTTTGTTGGGCAGGCTTGAATTTGCCCCCGCTATTCGGGGGCAAATATTGCCTGGGTTGGATCAGCTATTCGAATGGGCAGTTGACTCTCTGCCCGCCGCTAAGCAGCTTGATCAGCAATTGATTCGTCTATTAGGCGGTCAGCTAAAACATGGCGAGTCAGCATCGTTAGCCTACTTGTTGGGTAAATCGCACTTTGCCGTAGACCAGGCATCACGTTACCTCATTGCATCGCCTGTGCATTTGCAGGCTGATTCGGGGCGATTACTTATGCATGGCCAAGATGGGCTTGCTATAGAACCCGATGAAGTTGAGCAATGGCTAGAAGAGTTATTGCCTATCTTCAGCCATCACGACATCCAAGTGTATGGCGTCTCGCCAGAGACTTGGCTGTTGTGTCTACCAGAATCGCCTGGCCTTGCCGAAGCAGCAATGTTTAGTGAATTGAGTGAAGTCATTGGACAAGATATTCACGATTATATGCCGCAGGGTAGCCAAGGTATGTTCTGGCGTAGCCTGATCAATGAAATACAAATGCAATTACACCAAAGTGATGCTAATACCAAGCGCCAAGCAATGGGGCTAAAGGCAGTGAATAGTCTCTGGATCTATGGCGCAGGTGTTGCTGTGTCGTTTGATACGACAAGCTGGGACAGTTTCTATAGCGATGATGCGACAGTACGTCAGCTTGCTGCTCAAGCAGGGCTTACCAATATAGGCTCGATGGCGTCGGGCGAGGATGTGATTGATAAAAAGAGCCATTATCGTCTCGTTGTTGATAAGCGATTAGCGGAATCTTTAGCGCGAGGAGACCTTGATCATTGGTATCACGCATTACAGGTGTTCGACGAAACGGTTGCGACTCCCATCGTGGAAGTGTTGAAGGAAGGCGATGTTAAAGAAGTGCAAATTTATCCCATGAATGGGCATTGCTATCGTATTCGTAAGAAACGTGGCTTGGCAAAGTTAATCCATGGTTTTCGTAATAAACAGAATTTTGTACATAACATGAGTAGAGTGCAATGAGTGTATTGATAGCTGATCAGCCGCTCGTTGCAAACAAGAAAATTATTCGTCGTGATATCAACACACAACTGAAGTTACCTAACTCATTACATCCAGTGTTAGCCAAAGTATTGGCCGCGCGTTCATTAAGTTCTGCAGCAGAGTTAGAATATACTTTAGATAAATTGCTGCCGTATCAAGGTTTACACCAAATCGATAGCGCGGTTGAATTACTGTGTCAGCATTTGGCCAAACGGTCGCACATTCTCATCGTTGCAGATTTTGATGCGGACGGTGCAACCAGTTGTGCCGTAGCAATGCGTGGTTTACAAGCGATGGGTGCGACCAAAGTATCGTATGTCGTGCCCAATCGTTTTGAATTTGGCTATGGCCTGACACCAGAAATTGTTACCGTGGCAGCACAGCAACAACCTGATCTTATTATTACTGTCGACAATGGAATTTCGAGTGTTGAAGGGGTTGCAGCGGCGCGCGCGATGGCTATTGATGTGTTGATCACCGATCACCATTTGCCGGGACAAGATTTGCCTAATGCCAATGCTATCGTCAACCCAAATCAGGCAGGGGATACCTTTGCCAGTAAATATCTAGCCGGCGTTGGCGTCATGTTTTATGTCCTAATGGCCTTGAGAGCGAAGCTTAAAGAAAACGCGTGGTTTGAAGCTGAGAAAATAGCGGTGCCGAATCTTGCGCAATGGTTAGATTTGGTCGCCTTGGGTACGGTTGCAGACGTCGTGCCGCTTGATCACAATAATCGAATATTGGTTGAGCAAGGCTTACGTCGTATTCGCCAAGGTCGTTGCAGTGCTGGCATAAACGCCATGTTACAAATTGCTGGGCGTAATCAATCACGCTTGTCGACCAGTGATTTAGGTTTTGCCGTAGGGCCACGCCTCAATGCAGCAGGGCGCTTACAAGATATGAAGTTAGGTATTGAATGTCTACTAAGCGACACGATGTCACAAGCCTTAACTATCGCGCAGCAACTCGATGACTTAAATAAAGAACGACGCGAGATTGAGTCACAAATGCGCGATGAAGCTATTGCCGGTTTAGATGATTTAGCCTTTGATGTATCAACCTTGCATGGAGTGTGTGTTTATCGTAAAGACTGGCATCAAGGGGTGGTAGGTCTCGTGGCGGCACGTGTGCGCGAGCATTTACATCGTCCGGTCATTGCGTTTGCTAATAGCTCAGAGTCGGAACTGAAAGGGTCGGCGCGTTCAATTCCCGGTCTGCATATAAGAGACGCATTAGATACTGTTGCCGCCCGTTACCCTAACCTGATTGATAAGTTTGGTGGTCACGCTATGGCCGCAGGGTTAAGTCTGGCAAGCGAAAATTATGAAGAGTTCACACAACGCTTTAATGAAGTGGTAGAGGAACTGTTGCGCGACGAAGATTTGCAAGATTGTATTCATAGCGACGGTGAATTGAATGCGACGGAACTTAATCTCGATTTTGCCGAAGTGTTACGCGGCGCTGGGCCTTGGGGTCAACACTTTCCTGAGCCTTTATTCGACGGTATATTCGAGATCGTGCAAAAACGCATTGTTGGCAGCAAGCATCTAAAAATGACATTACGTATGCCAGGTCAGCTCGGAGTATCAACAAATAGCCGTTCTCGGCCTATTGAAGCCATCGCCTTTAACACCACTGATGACGATTGGCCTAGCGATGTTCAACGTGTACACATCGCCTATAAGCTTGATATCAACGAGTACCGTGGTGAATGTACGCCGCAATTGCTTGTTGATCATATTCAGCCACTGACTGCTTTGGTGTAGAATGCGCGCTTTTAGCCCTATTTGGCTTAAGGAAGCTCTGATTAATTGTATTAATGTCATTCCCGAGAAAGCGGGAATCCAGCAACCCATTGAATTGTAATCACTGGATTGCGGATCTACGCTGCGCTTTGCCCGCAATGACGACACATCAGAGGTTCCTCAGATATTATTTCAAGGCTTAGCAACAATGATCGAAATCAATCTTATCGTACGTCGCATCAAAGACATGCAAGACCGCAGTCAGTCCCTCAGGGGGTATCTTTGACTATGATCAAAAGCAAGAAAGATTGGTCGAAGTTAGCCGCGAGTTAGAACAACCTGAAATTTGGAACGACGCCGAGCGCGCCCAGTCACTAGGTCGAGAGCGATCACAGCTAGAGCAGATCGTCACCACATTGGGTGATTTGGGTTCCGTGCTCGACGATAGCCAGGAATTGCTCGAACTTGCCGCCGAAGAAGATGATCAAGACTCCGTTGATTCTGTTCAAACTGATCTCAATGAGTTAGAAGAGCGTTTAGCCAAGCTCGAGTTTCGCCGCATGTTTTCAGGCGAAATGGATCCAAACAACGCCTTTCTCGATATCCAGGCTGGCTCAGGTGGCACCGAGGCGCAAGATTGGGCCGAAATGCTATTGCGCATGTACTTGCGTTGGGGCGAGCGTCGCGAATTCAAAACTGAACTGATTGAAGTATCGCCCGGCGATGTCGCCGGGATAAAACAAGCGACGATTCAATTTAGCGGAGAATATGCATTCGGTTGGTTACGCACCGAAATCGGAGTCCACCGACTCGTACGTAAATCACCCTTTGATTCCAGTAACCGCCGCCATACCTCTTTTGCCGCAGTGTTCGTATCGCCAGAAATCGACAACGACGTAGAGATAGATATTAATCCCGCTGATTTGCGTATCGATACCTATCGCGCCAGCGGTGCAGGTGGGCAGCATATTAATAAAACCGAATCGGCAATTCGTATTACTCATTTGCCGACAAACACCGTGGTACAGTGCCAAAACGACCGCTCACAGCATAAAAACAAAGCCACAGCGATGAAAATGCTCAAAGCGAAACTGTATGAGTTAGAAATGCAAAAACGTAATGCTGATCAGCAAGTAGTAGAAGACGGTAAATCTGATATTGGTTGGGGCAGTCAAATACGCTCCTACGTACTTGATCAGTCGCGTATTAAAGATTTGCGCACCGGCGTAGAAACCGGTAATACCCAAGCCGTACTCGATGGCGATCTCGATAACTTTATTGAAGCCAGTCTTAAAAGCGGATTATAAAAATTTCAATAGTAAGGTTTAAACATGTCTGATATTGACGAAAATGAACAAATCGCCCAGCGTAGAGAAAAACTCAATGCAATGCGCAAAGAAGGCCAGGCCTATCCAAACGACGTGCGGCGCGATGCGCTAGCAGGCGACTTGTCAGAAGCCTATAACGAGTTAGACAAAGAAACGCTAGAAGAGAAAGCCATCGAAGTCTCCGTTGCCGGCCGCATGATGACGCGTCGCGTAATGGGTAAAGCCAGCTTTATCAACCTGCAAGATATGACCGGCCAAATCCAATGCTTTGTGCAAAAACAAGCGCTAGCAGAAGACGTATACGATAGCTTTAAAAAATGGGACATCGGCGACATTATTGCTGGCAAAGGCACCGTCTTTAAAACAAAGACTGGCGAGCTATCCGTTAAGTTGAGCGAACTCCGTTTAATCACCAAGGCTTTGCGTCCACTGCCAGAAAAATTCCACGGCCTAGCCGATCAAGAAACCCGTTATCGTCAACGCTACGTAGACCTCATCATGAATGAGGCGTCACGTGAAGTGTTTCGTGTGCGCAGCGCAACCGTACAATTCATTCGCCAGTTTCTATTTGATAAACGATTTACCGAAGTCGAAACACCAATGATGCAAGTGATCCCAGGCGGCGCCACCGCACGGCCGTTCACCACGCATCATAACGCCCTTGGTATGGATTTATTTTTGCGTGTCTCACCAGAACTCTATTTAAAGCGTCTAGTGGTGGGTGGCCTGGAAAAAGTCTTTGAAATTAATCGCAACTTCCGTAACGAAGGCTTATCAACACGACATAATCCCGAATTCACCATGATCGAGTTTTACCAAGCCTATGCTGACTATAATGACTTGATGGATTTAACAGAAGAAATGCTACGCGGTTTAACCGAAACCGTATTAGGTTCATCAACGGTAGGATATCAGGGCGATACGTTCGAGTTTGGTCAGCCCTTTGATCGTATGACAGTAAAAGAATCCATTCTTAAATTAAATGACGATATCAAAGCTCAAGAGCTAGAATCTATCGAAAGCGCACGGGCTATCTGTCAGCGATTGAAAGTTAAGATCAAAGAGTCTTATGGCTTAGGTAAACTGCAAATCGAAATCTTCGAGAAAACAGTTGAATCAAAGCTAAAGCAACCCACCTTCATTACTGAATACCCAGTAGAAGTCTCCCCCTTAGCACGTCGCAGTGACACCAATAATTTTGTTACCGACAGATTTGAATTTTTTGTTGGCGGCCGTGAGCTCGCCAATGGTTTCTCAGAGTTAAACGACCCAGAAGATCAAGCCGAACGCTTTCAACAGCAAGTCAGCGAAAAAGACGCAGGCGATGATGAAGCCATGCATTACGACGCTGATTATATTCGTGCGCTGGAATATGGTATGCCGCCGACGGCGGGTGAGGGGATTGGGATAGATCGGTTAGTGATGTTGCTCACCGACTCGCCTTCTATCCGCGACGTTTTACTCTTCCCGCATATGCGCCCAGAGTAACTTGCGATAGCAAGTTACGAAGAAGTACTCTTGGGGTGCGACCCGAGTGATGGACGATAGTACATCATGAGGGAAGTGCCCTTGTGGTGCGCCCAGAGTAACTCTGCGGTAGCAAGTTACGATGACCTCTCCAAAGCGCAATAACAACACTTCGTCATTCCCTTGGAGAAGGGAATCTATATATTTTGGCTTTCTTTCTCATCATTATTTTTCGCCTTGCTTAGGCGAGTGAATTTTGCGATCAAAAGCAACCAAAAATCCGACTCCCACACAGCCCTAAAGGATTTCCTTCGCTGACCGCCAAGGAGAGCGAAGCGAAGGCGGTTAGTCGCCGATAGGCAACGCTGATTTATTTTTTCGTAATTGTGAGCGATAGCGAGCGATGGAGAAGAAAATAAACAGCTATCGTTGCCGTAGAG